>JBGSSC010000532.1:0-1524 GCA_041737265.1 Terrimicrobiaceae bacterium
GGAATTTTCAACGCCCTTCACCCGCACTGGCGGGCCCGGGGACCTTGATATTTGCCGGAAGCAGCGCGGCGGCATCCCCGCCGGAAGCACAGATATGGCAGGTTCCTTCCAGAGTGCCCCCGCGATCAACCGCAACCGCTCGCGCCTCGAAGTTCCCCACCAGCGCCCCTCCCTTCCGGACAGTGATTCCTCCGGAACAGACTACAGCGCCGTGCAACTGGCCCCGCACCTCCAGGCTGCCGACCGCCAGCGGAAAACCCAACTCCAACCGGGCGGATTTGCCGATGCTCGCCGACCGGGCAAACGCCTTGAAACCAATGCGGCCCGATCCCAGCAACTCAAGGCTGCTCTCACAATACAAGGTGCCGGTGATACGGCCCTCGATCACTGCATCGGTGCAGATCACACAGGAACTATTCAGATTTGCGGCAGCCCGCACAGTGAGTTTCCCCCGGAGATCCACAGGCCGTGAGGCGTTGGAGGAAAAATTGAGATTTCCCAGCTCAATGGCTGCAGCACAAGAGGGACAGATCGTCGTCTTTGCAAAAACGGAAACCGAATGCCCCGCTCCACAGCGGAAGCAATGGACACGCTTTGCACCTGGCCCTCTGCGGTGCGACCGCTGTCCATGGGGTTTGTCGTCGGCCCCGATGGAAAGGTGGCTGCTGCAGGACCTGCAGAACGTCGAAACCGCCCCCGCCGGCTCCAGCTGGGAAGCGCCGCACTGCGGACAGGTGACCTCGATCTGGTTCGGCCTCAGGAAGCGGCCACGGGCTGGGTCTTGCGGGCAGGTTCGGCGGCGGGTGCGGAGGGGGTTGTCTGACGCTGGGCGGGAGCCCTTCCGGGAGTGACTTCCGATTTGCCGACAAAGGTGGCACCTTCCTCGATCGTGATGCGCTGGGCGGTCAAATCACCGGTAAGCTGGGAACTCGCCTTGAGCTCACACCGTTCGCTGACAACGATGTTGCCGGTGACGGTACCATGCACGACTACCGACTTGGTTTTGACTTCTCCCTGGACGTTGGCGTTCTTTCCAAGGGTCAGGTTGCCGCCATCGGAGATGATTTCTCCGTCGATTTTGCCGTCAAAGATGAGTTCGCTTTCGAAGCGGATTGTGCCCTTGATGCTGACATCACCGGCGAGAATGTTTTTTGAGGAGCCTGCGGATTCCGGCATGAAATTAGTGAGGTTGTTGAGGTTCATTTCGTGTTGAAGTAACGGACAAGATAGGCCTTGGAACCGCTTTTGTGCAAACGCTTTCGCAGGATAAAGGCCCAAATCTGTTGATGGGCTTGCCTGTCCGGTACGTTTGGTCCACAAAATTCAATCCATGCCTAGAAATGCAGCTATTATCGGAATTGGCGGGTTTGCCAGCAACCATCACGTCGCCCTCCGCGAACTCGAGAACCAGGGACGGGTGCGCCTGATTGCCACCTGTGACCCGAGGGCTGCAGCTTTGGGGGATCTCGTCACGGCACTGGATTTCGAGGGGCGGGGCGTAAGCATTGAGGAAAACTTTGAAAC
>JBGSSC010000547.1:0-7946 GCA_041737265.1 Terrimicrobiaceae bacterium
ATGGCCTGACCCCCGTTGCGGCGCATGACGGTAAAGCAAGGCACATCGGTCGGGCCATCTCCGACATAGATCATGTGCTGTAAAGGCACCGGGCGGAGTTCCGGCGGGACGTGATCATTCACGTCGAGCGATAGATCGAGCATCCCCTTGTTGATTCGGAATAGAAACTGGGTCTTTTGGGTATGGCTGATCACGCGGCTCGGGAAAGTGATTTTGCCCGAGGCATTTTCAGCAAACTCGCAGCCAAAGATCGCCCTGACATAGGGAGCCAGGCGACTGCCATCGATGAGAACCTTCAGGCCGGAGGAAACGATGAAATGTTCGACGTGAATCCCGTGAGCGTCGTGCTCAGGCGTGAGCAGGCAGCTTTCGAACTCCTCAAACATGCCGGGGAGTCCGGGATAAAATGTCAGTTTGTTTCCAAGGGCCCGGAGTTCCGCATTGGAGGGAGGATCCACTTCCAGCGAGTCCAGCATGACCTTCATGTAGGCAAGTTCGTTGTCGAAGCCGTTGTCACGCACAAGGTCCGAACACCTTCTCCAGAAAATTTCCGGATTGATGCCGAAGTGCGGAAAAATAACCTCTTCCTGCATGTAGGTGGGAGAAAGCGTCTGGTCGTAGTCATAAATGATCGCGACGGTGTTTTGCGGCATGGCCATGGGTATCAGCAGACCGCATCGGACGGGTCTTGGCTATCGCAAAACAGCGGGGGACTGGATTCCTTGATAAGCTGAATCCGGTGCGTTGAGGCAAGTTCCTCCCGTTAGATCTCAGCGACCTCAGGGAATCTGGTGAAGTTTTCCTGCCAAAAAGGCCTCAGCGAAGCAGGGGAAGCGGTCACAGAACAAAGCGCGGCGGGCATGTCGTGCGTGCCCCAAGACCGTATCTCGCTAAAAGGTGAACCCGAATCCGAATTGCCAGGCGCCTACAGGATCCCCAGGACCGCGGACGAGATTGTAGCCGTAATCTATCCTTACGGCTCCGAGAGGCGTATAGACTCTCATCCCGAGCCCTGCGGCAAATCGGGTGTCATCCCATTCAAACAAGTCGATCTTCGATGCCAGATTGCCCACATCCAAAAAGCCGATGCCATAAATCACTCGCCAGATCGGGATTTGAAGCTCCGCATTGCCTAAAAAGTAAAACTCCCCGCCCGCGGGGTCACCTTCGCTGTCGCGCGGGGCCATTCCATCCAGAAGGAAGCTGCGCACGGAATCCGGACCTCCGAGGAAAAACCGTTCCTGAACCGGCACATCCGAGGTGTCAGCATAGGGCGCAATCAGCCCGATCCGATGGTTCAACACGAAAAAGGGGACAAACGGACGCTCGGGTTCGATCTGCCGTAATGGGATATAGGCTGTTGCCTGGGTTCGGATGCGACCGAATGAAACTTCTCCGAGCAGGGCACGGGAGGCAAGACCTCCATCCCAGCTTAGCAGATATCCCGACATCGGGGCGAGCGGGTCGTTCCTGCGGTCAAGAGTCTGCCCGAAAGTGACGGCACCCAAACGGTAGTCAACGAGGGCACCGTCCAGATCATTTTCCGCGAAGACAGTGGTGTCTGTCGTCACCCTCCATTCGTAAGCTGCCCGCCAGGAAGTTGTATTCGGCGGGTTGAACCTGCGCTCGATGCCAACCGACCCTCCATAAAAAGTGGATCGGTAGGCGGGGGTCTCGGTGCGGAGAAAATAGGCGCTGAGGGTGCCTTCTGCCTCTGTGCGGAAAATCCACGGGTCGGTGATGCCTGCCAGCACGGCATAGGTTTTTGTGGAAATTGCCGTCGAGACAAAGAAGCGGTTCAGAGAACCCAGAAAATTGTTGTCCGCATAATCGATCTCGCCAAAAAATCCTTCCCATTGCCCGTATCCCACGGTGGACGTGATCTGTTTCGCGGGAGCCTCCTCTACGCGGAGGACGGCATCAATCGTGCCATCCGGGCGGGGCTTCCACTCGGGCTTGATCTCGGCGAAGGCCCCGGTGCGCCAGAGGCGGCGGATGCCTTCCTGAACAGCGGAAGCATTGTAAGGCTTGCCCTTGGACAGGCCCAGGCGCCCGAGCAGGGATCGCTGTCTTGTTTGCCGGGCACCTTCCACGAGCACGGTGCCCAACACATACTGCTTTCCAGGAGTGGCAGTTAACAGAAGGTCAGCGTCTCCATCGGGTGAAAGAAGCACCTCCCCTTTCGCGGTGGCATCGAAGAATCCGGAGGCCCGCAACCCTTCCAGCAATCGAGCCCTTGCCACGGATTCAAAACCGGGGAAGTACGTCTCTCCCACCAATGCGCGGAGTTCGCGGTCAAGGACCTCAGGGATCCCATCGCCCTCGATCGCGATTGATGTCACGGCAAAGCGCGGCCCCTCGGAGACCAAAACCCGCACGCCGGCCCCCCTCGTATGGAAGTCCGGTTCCCATTGCACCTGCGCACGGATGAAGCCCGACGAGGCGTAGGCACTTTCGAGTGAACTCGAAGCCGTCCGGAGGGCACTTTCAACAAATCCAATGGGGCCGATGGGCGTTAGGGTCTGCTGTCTCAGGGTTGACTCAAAGACGGCGCGCTGACGCTCGATGCCCATCCCTCCCCCGCCCTCGAAAGTAATGCTTGAGATCGTATACCGTCGGCCCTGTTCAACGTGGAGCACCAACTCATTGCGTACAAAGCGGTAACTGACAGCGGCGTTGGGAAACCCCCGGTCATGGAGGGTTTCCTGAAGATAAAAGGCGACATCATCCGCCCGCGGACCATCGATCGGAGGATCCAGCCGGAGGTCGTAGGGAGAAACTGCGCGCAGCACCGCCGCATTGTCCAAGCCTGCGGGACCCTCCACCCGAAAGCCTGACGCGGGTTGCGCCAGCAAGGGGCCCGCAGTAAGCGGCAGTATCAGCACCGCAGCCCAAAAGCTGCTTCCCCTCATCGGAATCGAAAGCGGTAGGAGACCCCCATGTTCCAATAACCCATCTCGTCCTGCGCGGTAGTCACCGAAAGTCCCCGCCAAACCCTGAGCCTTCCTCTCAAAGTCGATCGATCCCCGGGCAGGCGTGGCGGGGCGCTGCTGATCTGCAGGCGGTTGATAACTCCCTCGGTATCGACTCCCTTGATGTTAAACTGCCTCAGGAGGGAACGCAGCAGCAGCAGGCCTCCCTGCCCTGCTGCAGCCTCGCCGAATCCCGCTCCTGAAAAATATCCCGGAGCGAAGCCGGTTCCCAGCAAGACAATGAGTGCTTCCTGGGAAAGTGGAGGGTCGGACCTCAGCATCAGGTTCCGGTCGCGGAGCGCTCCATAAGCGTAAAGGAAAATATCGTATTCCTGAGCCTCTGCGGTTGCCCGGACTTCCAAATAGGGCATCCAGGGATCGTTTGCAAAAAAGCGGATCTCGCCTTCCGAGATGTCCATGGTTGTAAAAGGCAGATAAGCCCGTGCTCCCTGCACGGAGACAGTTCCTGTGGGCACCGGGCGGCCGAGCGTGCCGCCAAGGCGTAGTTCGGGAACGATGGTTCCCGAAGCGATGTTGCCCACGATCTCAAAGGGGGTTGCGTTCTCGATTGTGACATCGAGATCCCAAAGTGCGAACGGCGGAGGAACCAGCCCCTGGAAAGTCGGTGCAACGAATGGCCGCTCCTTTTGTTCGGGTGAGGGTGCGATAAACGGCGTGATCTCGCTGCGCTTGAAAACCCTTCCGTCCACCAGCCTGACGGATCCGCCGAGCTTTCCGCCCGCATTGTCCCCCCGGGCGGAGAGGTCCGCGTCGGCCCGCAGGCGGGCGTCGGAACTGCGGTGCAGTAAAAGCTGGCTTCCTTTCAGGACAAGGTCGTAGCGCGGATTGGAAATATCCGCGAGCGAGACATGGCCTGAAATCTCAAAGGGTCCCGCCGCAAGCTCTCCGGAGATCTTCGCGACACGAAGGTCTGTTCCTTCCAATGTGATTCCGGCCTCGACTTTCTCGATGACCGGGGAGCGCGGAGAAAATTGAATTTCTCCGGCGCGGAGAGCGAGTTGCCCGGAGAAGACGGGAGCCGCCAGCGTGCCCGCGAGGTCAATACTTCCGGAGATAGTGCCATTCAGACGGTGCAGGTCGGGAGCGAACACACGAAAGATGGACATCTCGGTTCCGGGAAGCACAAGCCGGCCGCTAACTGGCCCGTCGGATGAGACCCACCGGGGTTGTCCTTGGGAATCAACCACCAAGCCGAACGGAAGCCGCGCGTCGAGCTTCAAGGGAGGCATCCCCTTCGGTATCAAAGTCCCCTCGGCAATCGCCACCCCGTGCCCCGATGAAATAGAAACGTCCAATTCCGAGGCGGGGGCCGCAGCACCCGATGCAGGAATCAGATCGCGGCCGCGGATGACCGCTTTCGCCTCGATCGCATCCAACTTGCCCGAGGCTTCAACTTCGGCGCGGATCCTTCCTTTGACCGGGGAATCTCTCCCTGCCAGCGAAAGAAGATCCTCGATTGCCAGTTCGCCGTTCGAGCGCAGGCTGGCATAAAGGGATTTGTCGGGAATCGCTGCGGCCGCGAAAGTGGCACCACCCGCGACCGCGAACGGGTTGAGTGGAAAAAAGGCCTCCGCCCCTGCGAGTTGCCGGCCTCCGGACTTCAGTGTTGCATCCTGAATCTTGATACCCGACTCCGCCAGCGTTGCACGCAGCGCAAGCGCAAGCGGGCCGTGGACCAATTCAATTCCCCCGAAGTAGATATTCCCCGGCGAATAGGTTGCCGAGAACCGTCCGGAAACTCCCTCCGGCGTTTGCTCGCTGATAAGGTCCTCGACGGCCGCAGTAAATGCCCCCGAGTGGGCGTTGCGATTTCCATCGCCCTGCCATTGGAATTGTACCCGGCCTCCCGCCACCGGAAGAGGTTCTGCTCCCATCCATGCGTAAGCACCAACATCCTCAACCCGCGCTTCAAGCTGACCGCTGTAGTCATGCGGCGACACCAGCCCGATGCTGGCACTTCCTGCGAGGCGATCCCGGTCGCTCCAGATCTCGAGCCGCTCAACGCGGGCCTCGCCACCCGCAAACAGCACATCAAGGCGGGAGGACTCTACGGTTCGCCCGCGAAGCGCAACCTGTGACGCCTCGACAGCCAGAAATCCCTCCGGCTTGCTTGCAAGACCTGAGAGGGCTGCACTGAGCGACATCCGTCCGCTCATCTCATCAAAGGGCGGTCCCAACAACGCCGCCAGTGAACCCATATCCCGGATGGAGGCGGAGATATTCAGCAGAAACGGCGAGGAGGCGGCATCTTTCCAGTCACCGGAGAGTGCGATTTCCCCGTTGGCAGTCAGGGAATTCTCCTCCTGTTGGAACTTCAACTCGGTCAGAACGAGACTCCGGTTGATGAGACTCGCGGCGGCCTCCAGCCGTTGCCATCCACGCTCGCCCCAGCGAAAATCGTCGGCCGACAGGCGAAGTGAGGCCTCGGCATCGAGCGGGCGGGATGGATTGCCACGAAAAGTGAAGCGCCCCTCGTTAAGACTTCCGGTTGCACGCCCGTCGATCCCGAAAAATTGGAACAAATCACGGAACTGCAACCCCGAAGCCCAGACCGCCGCATCAACCCCAGGCTCGCCGCGCCATTCCCCGAAGAAGGCCCCCCCCCGCACCATGCCGCCAAAAACACGGCCCTCAAGATCCATGCCGATTCCGCCGGGGCCTGCCAGTTGGATTGCAAGGTTGTCGATCTGAATCCCCTGGCGAATTGTGAGCTCGGCCAGGAACAGGGTTCCTGCCTTCCATGCAGTGATGCCTCGTTGGGCGGCAAAAACCTGACGGGTTTCCCCGAACGTGAGTTCCATTCCTGAGGCAGCAAAAGTTCCCAGCTTCGCTTCGTTGAAGTCGGCGGATAGGGAATCAACAAGGAATCCACCGGTGGCGGAATGAACCTCGCCATGGATTCGTTCGAGAACGACACGCCGCGGGAGAAACCACTGCAAGCGGTCTGCATCCCGCCGTTTGGTTGCCGAGTCAAGCCGCCGCATCGGTTCATGGGCAGCTGCGCGGGTTTGGTCCCTCACATCCACAAAGACCCACCCGTCCCTCAGCGCAAGGCGGGAGAGCAGGCGTCCACGCGGGCCAAAGAGCTGAAAAATCCCCGAGACAGCAATTTCCACCCGCCCGACCTTGGCCTCCGTTGCCGAGGCCCACGGCTCGATCGCCCGCACTGAAACATCCTCAAGGATAATCGTCTGTCCAAGACGGATGGAAATTTTTCCGGCCTCGAAGTGCAATCCTCCCGAGCGCGCAAGGGAGGAGAACCCGGCCCGCAACCCCCGCTCGAGGAGCGGACCATGGAATGCGTAGGCAACAGCAACGACGGCCAATAGCGCCAGCGGCGGGAGGAATCGCATCCACCGCTTTTTGCCGGAACCTTGATGTTTCTTTTTTTCCACTTGGCGAGATCAATACCCATAGAGAGGCTCGCCGCCAAGTTCCGCCTTGATGCCGGATGGCGACACACCTAGAAAGCTTCCGATGAATTCAACGAGCCGCCGGCGGAAGGCCCCTTGGGTCACTGCCCGGGGAATTCACCCCGGAATCCCGCTCCGGGATCCCTCTCCGGCAAATTCGGCACTCTCGCAATGAAAATTCAAAACCTGAGCGACTGGGTGATTGCGATCGCGGTGATTTTTTGCAGCGCGGTTCTCCTTGCGGCCCTCGCCATGGCTTTGAGCGGAGTATTTCTGGGCACCCCCTCCCGCTTCGTTGAGGTGGATTTTCGCGACATCACGGGCGTCGGGGTCAACTCCGAAGTGCGTTTTGCGGGGGCACCTGCAGGACGAATCTCTGGGGTGCGAATTCTCACGCCCGCCGAGCGGCAAGCTTCTGCAGCTCCCCTCAGCGCAGTGCGGGTTACCCTCGCACTGACCGGAGCCGTCCCGGAAATTCCCGCCGACGTTGCTGCATCGATCTCCTCGGACACCATACTGAGCGACAAGTTTGTTGTTCTGGATGCGGGCACACCGGACGCCCCCCCTCTCGCTGCCGGCACAGTCATCGCCGGCATCACACCTGTTCCTCTGGACCGCCTGCTTCGTCAGGCGGACGAACTGGTCACCGCACTCGATTCCGTGCTCTCGGGCTCAAGCGACGCTTCGAATGTCTTCACCGAGCTGCGTGGGCTCCTGAACGACACCCGCAGCGTGCTCGGTGAAATCCAATCTCTGGTTGCCGATGCAGCAACCCTCCCGGGAGAAGTCCGACCGGTGCTCACCGACTTCCGTTCCGTGGCGGGTGATGCAAAATCACTGATCGGTGACGTGCGTCCGGGAATGAAACGCACGATCGCCAGCCTGGAAAAAGCCTCGGTCTCCCTCGACCGCCTGGCAACCAACGGCACGCAGTTCCTCTCATCCAACGAAAAAAACGTCGCAGCGTTGATCTCGGAGACGAGAGTCACTATCCAAAACGCGAAGATTGCCGCCACTTACGCGAGAATTCTTGCCCAGAGCCTGACCCGCAACCCCGCCCAGCTCATCTGGGGCACCCGGCGGCCTCCCGAGCTCCCCTCGAAAGAAGAAATTCTGAAATCTCCCGGGCCCGTGAAGGTTGACAATTCCCGCTAGAAGCTTGTCGGACTTGCAAACTTGGCCTGCATGAAGAGCCAGAATCCGGGGCGGTGAGGCGCTAACTCCCACGACAAGCCGCTGAACTTCCGCTTCGCGGAATGCCAAACGCTTTTGCTTCGCGCCCGTTTTCACCTCAAGGCATCCCATGAACTTTTCGCATGCGAAAAGTCCTCAGCGAGGCACTGGGGTTGATGATGCAAAACAGCGCAGGGCGGAGGTTTGTGAGCAAGTCTTTCCCGGTATGAGGGATTGCCTCGCTGGATTCTCTGCTTGCCATCACCCTGCCCAATTCCATTCATAGAGCTATGACCGACCAAATCCTTTCCGGAAAAACCGGCGTAGTGTTCGGTGTTGCCAACAAACGCAGCATCGCCTGGGCGAT
>JBGSSC010000564.1:0-4545 GCA_041737265.1 Terrimicrobiaceae bacterium
GGAGTTTCCCTTGGAGAACTTGGGGCATTTTCAACAGATTCATTTCAAGCAGAAGTTGGGAGGGCATAGAGTCGGTGGAGCTTTTAATAGACCTTGGAATTGTTCTTTTAAAAGCGGCACTTGTGCTGCCCAAGCTTGTGCCTGAATTGACCGAGATGCGACCACCAGCCAGACGGGTATCCCCAATATAAGTATTGCTGGCGAAGAGCTGAATGGTGCCGTTCGACGAAGCGCTGCCAAGGACTAGAGGGGTCGCCTGCACCACCCCGGAGTTTTCGGTCGAAATCACACCACCCACGGTCAGGGTGCCTCCGCCCACTACATCGATCACGGGCACATCGGCTCCAAGCGATATCAAGCGGTGCCCCCCGGCGGAATCATTAGTAAGAGAGATATTCCCACCGCTGGTATTGGCCATGAAGACCCCGCCGAGCAACCTCAAGTTGGAATTGCCCGGCATCTGATTGTTGGCGCTGAATTCCAGCGTTCCGCTGTCGAGGAAGAGGCCAGTTCTGTTATTGGCGGCAGTGGAGCCGGAGTCGTTTGTCAGCACTGTCTTGCCCGTGCCGGCATGCTCGAATGTCTCTCCGGTCAAACGCCCCAAGTTTAGGACACCGCTGCCGTAGTTGTGCAGAATCAGGCTGCCCGAAATCGCACCGGTTGGTTCCGTAGTGATTGCGTAGTCGTGTGTTCCGGTGAAAAGAAGGCCGTTATTGGTAAATCCGAGAGTCCGGTTGCCGAGGGTCAGACCCTGCCCACTTCCTGTCGTGGCGATCTTCAGCGTATTAAAGGTTTGGTTTGCCGTAACGGTGCCGGAACCTTCAAGCAAGTAGTTGTTGGCGGAGTTCCCGCCACTGCCCACAAATGTATCGTAAGAAGCAAGGGCCACAATGTTGCTTGATCCGTCATTGATCGCCCAGTTTGCTCCCGCGATGGTGAACCTGGCCCGGTCACCCAGAATTCCCCGGGTGTTGACGGTCGATGTCGTGGCGATGCTGCCATGGCTGAAATTCACAACGCCACTTCCGCCGAAGGCTCCCACGCTTTGCCAGGTCAGGGCTCCCAGCGAAAGGGTCGCAGAACCGCTGGTGCGGGCAATGTTGACCTGGCCCCCGTTAATGGTTGTGCTCGCCACAGTTTCCGTGTGATTGCCGCCAGCAAGCTCCAAGGTTCCGGTGCCCAGCGTCAGGACACCCGTGTCATTGAGTTTCGATGTGTTGTTGGTGCTGTAATCAAGAATGAACTCGCCCGCTTGAAGGGCAGTCGCTCCCGTCAGAGAATTGTTTCCGGAAAAGGTCTGGGTTCCTTTTTCTCCGCCGTAATTGAGCCGGAGAGTCAGGGCTCCTGTTCCTGCTCCCGGATTGTTAAGATTTCCCGCATAGCTATAAGTTCCCGATCCGCCAAGAGTCAGCAACCTGCCACCGGAACCATTCGTCATTTGCACCACGCTGCCAGCAACCCCGTTGAGTCCCCCAATCGTCGGAGTTTCTGTGAAAGTAAACGTCGCCCCGCTGGCGAGGGTCACGCTGGCTCCAGAAATATCCAATTGGCCGGAGCCGTTGGCGGCGGTGAAACTCGCGCCGGACTCAACCTGAATGCCCCCTGTGAAAGATGCGCGATGAATGGTGTTTCCAGCCATGTTGACCACGCCGGTTCCGGCTCCGGAGTTGCGCACGATGATGTTACTGGACCCGGTGACTCCCAGCGATCCTGAGGTTGAGTTGAAATCAATCCGGGTTGAACTGGCTGCCGCCGTATCCAGGATGACATCCTTGAAGAGGGAGATCCGACCGGTCAGAGCCTCATTGCCAGATGCATTAAGAATCGTGCGTGTTCCACTGCCTGCCTCTACAACAATATTATTGGCATAGACCCGGCCTCCATCGCTAACGAGTTGGACATTTTCAGTACCTCCCGCGCTTCCCAGCATCACGGTGCCATTGCCCATGGCGGTATTGCTGGTGCTCACAGAAAGTGCGCCATCGCTAATTCGGATTCCTCCGGAAAATGTGTTGGCATTAGTCAGCGCCAGACGCCCGGAGCCGGTTTTTTCCAAGCCGAAGCCTCCGTTGATGATTCCGCTCAAGGTCGTTCCGCCGGATGTCGCATTTCCGGTTGACCCCGTGTTGACAACCACGTTCTGCTGGAGAGCGAGCGCCAGACTGATCGTTTGGTTGTTCGAGCTGGCATTTGTGATGTTTCCAGCCAAATTGATCGCGCTGCCGGAGAGATTGAACGAGCTGGCACCCGAATTAAACGTGAGTCCGTTGAATTGTGTGTTGGCCGCGAAATTGTTGCTGTTGGCTGTCGATGCTCCCGCGAAGAACAGCGAGTCGCCGGCCACAGGCGCAGTGTCGGAATCCCAGTTCGTATCCGTTGTCCAATTGTTAACCCCACCGCCCCGGTCCCAAGTTCGGTCGGCGGCAAAGGAGATCTGGAGTGTGAGCACTGTCGAAGCAGCGAGGAGGATGAACGGTTTTGTTCTCATAAGTGGATATCTAGATCGTTTTTCTCGGTGAGGTGAGAGCCTATGTTGGGGAACCTGAAGACGAAGGAAATCTATCCTTTGTGACAATTTCGACAAGAAGAAAATCAATTAGAATATAGACATATAGATATAAATGCTCTTTCACCTCAGGATGCTGTGTTTCTGCAGGATGTCTATCGTGTGGGCTCGGGTTTTTCCCTGACACGGTGATGAGGAGTCTGGAAAGCGCGGAAAACTTTCTTCGCGGCTCAAGCGCTTTCTGTGCCGCCGATGGTGCCGCGGCGTTCGACGAGGGCGGCGTTGACTTCGGCCATGCGTGCGCGATGCAGGGGATAGCGTGTCAGGAGGGCCATGGAGATGGCGACAAGGACAAAGGGGATGGTGGCCAGGAGGATGCGCATCCGGTCGATGACCTCCCCGGGCTGGTTCGTTCCATTGGATACCCGAAAGCCAACCAACTCGACGAGCGGACCGGAAATTGCCGCGCCGATCGCGAAAGCCATTTTGAGCTGCCACGAATAAATCGAGGTAAACGATCCTTCACGACGTTCGCCGGTGCGCAGCTCATCGAAATCGACAATGTCTCCGAGCATGGGAGGAATCACGACCCACATGCCCGCAGTCGCCGGGGCCAGGAGCACGCCGGTGAGGATCGTCAAATACGGCATGGTTGGGGTGTAGGTGAAGATGGTGCTGAAGCTAGCGGTTGAAACGATGCCCATGGCAACCATAAGCGCGTTCCGGTTTCCGAACCGGTTGGCCAGCCACTGGAAGACCGGGATGCCAAGAATCCCCACGATGATGGTGAGTGTGGACTCAACTCCGGTGACCGTCGCCGCGAGCTTCTGGTCACCTCCAAACACGAAGTACATCTTGGTGAAAAAGGCTAGGCCGTTCTTTGAACTCGTGCCGATGGTAAATATCAGCGTGAAGCAGACCAGCAGGAGGAACGGCTTGTTTGTGAACGTGAATTTGAAGTTTTCCTTGAGCGAAATTTTCGGCTGCTTCGCGGCCTGGTGGTAAAAGCGCTCTTTGACCACGAACGCCGGAATGACGCCGGCAACGATGACGAACACAGCGAAGATCGCAGTGACCCAGCGGGTTCCCAGAATGATGTCGGGCTGGCCCGACGCGTCGTTGAACACGGAGAGTTGGGTGAAAAACCAGAACCATCCGACGAGAAGCCCCGAGGCATTGCCGAAGTAGGACCGGATCGCCGAAATATTCGTGCGTTCCTTCGTGCTGGGGGTCATCTCCAGCAGAAGGCAACTCATGGGAATGTTGTACATCGATGCAAACACGTCGCGCACCATCCAGCAGCCAACCATCCAGGTCACCAACAGCCCGGTCGGCCAGCCTTGCGGAAAAAACCAGATCACCGGCATCCACAAGCCGGTCAGGATCGCCCCGACAAAAACAAACGGACGCCTCCGTCCCCAACGGGTCCGCGCATTATCGGAGAGCCAACCGGCACCAATGTCGGTGATGGCATCCCAGACCCGGTAAAGAAGCCCCACAAGACTCAGCAAGCTCGGTGAGATCCCCATCATCATGACAAAGATCGGGTTGGTCATGGCCCCGACCACGCCGCCGGCGAATCCATCAAGCGGGCTGCCCAGGCCATACGCCAGCTTCTCGCGCATTGGCACCTTCCCGTCGGGACCGAGGGAATTTCCGTGTGAAGACGCGGTTTGGTTGGGTGACATGCCTGGGGTCTTCGCGGGGAAGGATATAGATGTCGTACGGTCTCTGCGTTGCCGCTGTCAATGAAAGTTGCAAAGCGGCTTGCGGATTTTGTTGGAGGAGTGCACGCATTGTTCTACACGTTGGGCATGAAATGGTCGCTCTCCCTCGCCCTGCCGTTCCTCCTCCCGATTCAAATTCTCTTCGGCCTGGACCTGTCGACGGTCGCTGAAAACGATCCGGAAGCCTTTCGGGTTGCGCTCGAGGCCGAGGGCGGGAGCGTGGCGGGCGAGCCCGTATTGGCCCGCGAGTCGGGGCCGGACGGAACTGAGGCCAAGTTGATCGTCTTTCCCAATCCAGGGAGTTCGGTCGTT
>JBGSSC010000587.1:0-1698 GCA_041737265.1 Terrimicrobiaceae bacterium
TCCTGGTGCAGCATGGGCACGACGCAGATTGGAAAGTCGCCGGCGATGCCTCCCGCAATTTGAAAAAATCCGATGGAACCGAAATCGCCTATCATGCGGGCGTTGCCTTCATACCACGTGGCGAGGGAGGTCATGTATTCGATGCCGGTGCGGACCGTGTGGACATTTTTCACGTCGCCGCTGATGCAGTGTCCGGCGTACATATTGCCGAGGGTCGAGTCCTCCCAGCCAGGGACGAACATCGGGAGATTTTTTTCTGCAGCGGCGAGGAGCCAGCTGTTGGCGGGGTCGATCTGGGTTTCGAGTTTGCCCGAGCGCAGGATGCGGTACATGAACTCGTGGGGGAAGTAGCGTTCGCCGGCTTTGTCGGCGGCGACCCATTCGGCGAGGACGGCGGCCTCGATGCGGCGCATGGCCTCCATTTCGGGGATACAGGTATCGGTTACGCGGTTGAGGTGTCGGTCGAGGAGGGCTTTCTCATCGGCGGGGGTGAGGTCCCGGTAGTTGGGGAGCCGCACGTAGTGGTCGTGGGCGACGAGGTTGAAAACGTCCTCCTCGAGATTTGCGCCGGTGCAGCAGATGGCATGGACTTTGTCGCGGCGGATCATCTCCGCCAGGGAAATGCCCAGCTCGGCGGTGCTCATGGCTCCTGCGATGGTGACCAGCATTTTTCCGCCGGCGTCGAGGTGCGTGCGGTAGCCCGTGGCGGCATCTTTGAGGGCTGCCGCGTTGAAGTGACGGAAATGGTTTTCGACAAAAAGGGAAATGGGACCGGCGGAAGTGCTCATCGGCTCAGACTAGGAAATCGGCGCTTGCGGTCAAGGTCCTCTTCGCGGGCAGCAGGAGGGGTGACCAGCTTGCTTTCCAGAAAACCGCGGGCTTTCCAAAGTGAATCGAGTCGCTCCGGAATTTTCTTAACTGCATGTCTGATCACGGCCTGCTTTGCATCTGTCAAAAATCCGTTTATTGGTTCCTCCCAATGGTTTGACCGATCCGAAATTCATGTCCTGCAAGCGACCCAATATTCTCCTCATAACCTCCGACCAGCAGCATTTCTCTGCGTTGGGGGCGGTAAACCCGAAAATCCAGACGCCCGCACTGGACAGGCTTTGTGGCGGGGGAACGCGTTTCGACCGGGCCTATTGTCCAAACCCAACCTGCACGCCAAGCCGCGCCAGTATTCTCACGGGAATGATGCCGTCCCAGCACGGCGCATGGTCACTGGGAACGAAGTTATTTGAAGATGTTCCCACGGTCTCCGGCGACCTTTCCGCAGCGGGTTATTTCACGTCCCTTGTTGGCAAGGCACACTTCCAGCCGCTCGCCTCGTTGCCGGGCATGGAATCGATCGAGTGCCAGCCAATCCTTCGCGACCTGGATTTTTGGAAGAACTTTCAGGGTCCGTGGTATGGATTCGAGCGGGTTGAGACGGCGCGCATGCACACGGCCGAGGCCCATGCCGGCGGCCACTATGCGATCTGGATGGAGGAGCGCGGTCTCAAAAACTGGCGTGATTATTTCGAGGATTGGCCGCCTGATGCAGAGAAGAAGCGGCAAATATATTCCAGCAGGTCGTGGAGCCTTCCCGAGGAGTTCCACTACAACGTGTGGACCGCCGAGCGAACCATCGCCGCAATGGCGGATTCCGGGGACCGCCCGTTCTTTGTCTGGTCGAGTTTTCACGATCCCCACCCCCCT
>JBGSSC010000707.1:0-5250 GCA_041737265.1 Terrimicrobiaceae bacterium
ATATTTTGATGGCTCTCCGTACCGCGGCTTCGGCAAAGCAAGCGTGAGCCTTCACCCTGAAAGCGGCACCCTCTTCTACATTCAAGGCAGGGATATTAACAAAATTGACCCGTGTGGCAAAATTACGAGGCTTGCGCAATATCCTGTCGGACAAATGACCGCATTTACACATGTTTCCCACGACGGAAAATTTATCTGTGTTCCAACAGTCGATGATCGAGCCCTTGATGGGGACACCAAACTAGATGGCAGACCCGCATATGACATTGACCTCCGGGTCCGATCGGAAGGATTGTCCTCCTACCTGAGGATATTTGCCACAGATACAGGCTTGGAAGTTCTTTGCGAGAAGGTCCGGAACTGTTGGATAACCCATGTTCAATTTTCCCCAAAAAACAGTGGCCATATTCTGTATAATCACGAGTGGTCCTCCGATTGCGGTATTCGCCGTATGTGGCTTTTCGACGGGTTGAAGCATCTTCGCTTACGAACGGAGAACGAGGGGCGATCGAGGCACGATTGGACCTGCCACGAGATGTGGGAAAGGGATGGCAGTGCAATCATCTATCACGGCCGCCATTTGAGCGGTGATCGATATATTGGTCGAGTGACCCCGGACGGAACCAACATCCGGGAAATAACCCTGCCGGAATCCTACAAACGCTATGGTCATTTTACAGTCGGCACCCCCAACACCCTTATCTCCGATGGCTACTATGAGGAGGAGGGAGACAGGGAGACGGCGGGAGGTGACTGGATTTCTTTGGTTGATGTCGATTGGGCAAACGGCCATTCACGGTGGTTTCCTCTGTGTAAAAGTTCATCCAGCTGGAAGTCGCAGGATGAACACCCTCATCCCATATTTGATCACGCGCTCCGGTATGCATACTTTACGTCGGACAAGGAAGGCCATCGAGCCATATACAGGATTGGGGTAGGTCATCCATCCTGAGTCACGATTGGCCCGGGTCAGGAGACAACTTCCACAGGAATGGTTGAGATTACATCGACGCCTTGGAGCCCAGGGGAGAGCTTGATGCGGCCGGTCAGCCCGGAAGGCTCTTTTCTCCACTCGGCATCGATCGGTCCCAGCGGTGTAAAAATCCTGCCGCTGGCCCGGGACAAGCTGCCGGGGTGAGGGCTGAACCCGATCTTTCCGTAACCCGGCTCCGCCGGATAAACCCCGAGAATGTAACGCGCTGTGCAGGCGGCGATCGCGGAGCCAGAACCCTGGCAAATGGAGCGGTTTTCCTGACCCAGCCACTTCTCGCCGAGCGTCGTATACCCGTGCTCCAACATGAGGCCAAAACCGGTCTGCATCCAACGTTCGGCGAGCCCGTCGCAGTGATGAAGATAGAGTGCGCTGAGGGTCTGGTAGGAGAATTGGGCATTGGCGGGAATAATATCCGGCAGCGCTTGTTCGCCGAAGGCTCGTTCCAGCATTTTCGGGATCCCGCCAGGGACCTCAATGCCGGCCCAAGCTGCGAGGATGTTGGCTGTCTGCGAACAGGTCCTCTCCGCCAGAGGGTTGTCGAGGCCATCACGGAACAGCCCGATGGACGGGTCGTAGAGATGCTGACGCATGGTGCCTTCCAACACGGCGGCCTGGTGCTGGAGTTTCCTTGCGAGAGCGTTCTCCCCTGCTGCTCCCGCCATGTCTGCGATTCGCCGCAGAGCAAGCAGATAATAGGCATTCATGCTCGTGAGGATTCCGGTCGGCGGCATCGGTTTTCCGGTCCAGGAATGTTTGTAAGAATAGATCTCGGAACCCCAATCAACAAAGACGGTGTGCAAGTCGGCGATCATCAGCCGCTGGCCCAGATGCTTTTCCCAATGCCTTTGCGTTCTCGTGAGCACGGGCAGGATGGCTGCGGCAAACCCGCGATCCCCCGTCTGCAGAAAATGATTGTGGCAGGCCACCACATAGAGGGCCATGTGACATTGGAGCGGCAGCCGCGGAAACCATTTGCCGGGGGCATACCCTGGCAGCTCTCCGGAGGTCGTCTGGTTAAGGCCAAATTCAGCAAGGCAGCCCGCTGGCGTTGAAAAGTCTCCGGCCCAATAGTATCCCGCCTCCATGAGCGGCAGCGCGTTGTCGATCCACTGTCCCTGCTCGCGGTCCGGATTGTCCATGTAGATCTCGGCGGAGCAGAGCTGCGCGGTGCGGAGGCTGGCCTTCCAGAGACTGACCACGGATGGGGAGTCACAGGCGAACCGGGCGCCACCGAGCGCAAGGTATTCGTCCTCCTCAAGCCGGAGTTTCGTGAGGCTCACCGGGGCCTGAAAGCCGGAGAAAAATATGGCTGCGAAGCGGAATGCCCGTGGCTCCGGGCTTTCAAAAAGCGTTTGCCCCGGTGATATCTCCACAGCCTCCGCCGCAAACCGTCCCATGCGCGTGCAGTCAACAGAGTTTCCAACGCGGTGATCCCCATAGGCGATTTCTATCGTTCCAGCAGATTCGGACTCAACAGTGAAGAATACCCGCGCCCGAACGATTTCTGCGGCTTCAAGAACGACATAGGCACGCGAGGGCGCGCTCACAGCGGAGATTCGAAAACCGTCGCGGAGCATGCGCACATCCAGATCCTGGGTTTTCCTAGACCCTTCCAGGCTGAGGGAAAATCTTCCCCCCTCCGGTATCGCGGGCATCACGCAGACCCCCGAATCCACAACGTGAAGGGGATTCGAACCGGCTGTCCTATGCACAGGAATAACCTGCTTGAGGAAAACCGGCGGCAACGCGACGGCATCGACTTGGCAAGGAACCGGTTCGGCGCGGAGAAACTCCGGAATTTTGCGGCCGGGATTCTCCGGTAAAAGCACAGATCGTTCGTAGAGAACTGTGAACCCGAGATCGATCCGCGTTCTCTGCTGCTCCGGACTAACCGCCACCTGCCACTGGCCATCGGTGGAGAGAACGGCCTCTCCGGTGCGCCGGGACACTGTCTCCATGCAAAGGAAGGGATGGGAGGGAATATGGTTTTTGTGCCCCCACGGATCCGAGCGGATCAAGACATCCACCCGGTTGCGGCCGGGTATCAGATGCCGGTTGATTTCTTCCTTCCACATCTGCCCGTGCAGATACAGGTTGCCGTTGGAGAAATTCCTGTATCGAACAGCGAGGCGGCCGTTGACGTAGATTCGGTAATGCCGCTCGCACACGATCGCCCACTCCAATTCATCCGGGCGGGAACATTCGAATTCCCTGCTGGCAGCCCAATGCAATGCGTTCTTCCGCTGCCCGGACCACGGCGGGTCGAGGGGCGGAGATATTGGTTTTGCCCGTACAAATGACATCGGGACCAGAAGATCAAAAACTCCCCCTTGCGTGTTCATGGGATCGAAATGAACAAAGGAAACGTCCTTTGTTGCGGGCACTGCACCCTGCTCGTGTGCCCCCCGTGAAGGCTTTGCCTCACTGCTCCCTGGAGGGCTGGTGGAGTTCATTATTTAAGGGACGAGCGCCCTGCTCAGAAGGAGTTCGCTATTCAGGGCACGTGGCAGACGCGTTTTCTCTGAAGATTTTTCTGACCTGGAAATACGACTGCTTGGGGCGCCTGAATTCGTCGAGGAGGCCTTTGTTATTAAATGCCCGGGGCCTTCCCAAGGCCCGACCGCAATTGTAGGTCCGGCCATCGAAGAACTGCCAGAGGGAAACCCCGGAGATCGCCTCGTTGCCAACTACCTCCTCACAAACGATTTTCAGAAGCTCCGCCTGAAACTCTTCGGTCCAGGGGCCGTTCAGGGGATCTTTCCAACCGTAAATTGCGCCGCCACCGATTTCGGATAGAATGAACGGCTTGTCATTCAAATCCTCCCGGCCACCCAAAAATTCGATGTCAGAGCGGATTTTCGGGAGCACCTGACCAAGCGGATCCTCGTCATCAAATGCGTTATACCATCCCGGATAGGTGTTGTAGCAAACCACATCGACCAGATGCAGAAACAAATCGGTTCGTCGTTTGAACGATGCATAAGTCACCAGGCGGGAGGGGTCGGTCTTCCGGACTAACGCGATCAGACTTTCATAACAGGTTCGGGCCTCCTCGACATCGCTCTCCCCCTCATTCAAAAACCCCCACATCAGCACGCAGGGATGATTGAAACTGGTCAGGATCATCGTTTTTGTCTGATCCAGCTGGGCTTTGACAAACTCCGGATTGCTGAAATGCGAATTATTTTGTCCCCATCCCATACTTTCTTCAAAGAAGAGAATTCCCCGCTCATCGCAGAGGTCAAGGAACCGCTGGTCCTGTGGATAGTGTGCTCCCCGCACGAAATTGCAGCCGAGGTCCCGCAGCAGCTCCACATCCTGAACCAGTTGCTGATAGGGTAGCGCGGGACCGAACTGCGGATGGGCTTCGTGCCGGCAGACTCCAAGCAATTTGACGGGCTTTCCATTGAGAAGGATTTTTCCTCCGTGTGCTCGCACTTCACGAAGCCCGAACCGCACGATCATGTCGTCCTCTCCGGTCTCGACAGCGAGAGTGTGCAGGTTGGGCGCTTCCGGACTCCATGTCGAGGGATGGGGAAGCCGGAACGAAACCCGCGCCGCTCCGTCCTCGACCGGCAAATTCACGAACGACATTGCGTCGCTTCCATCAATCAGGATGTTTAGATCCATTAATTCCGGCAATTCCCCGCCGAGATGCACGGTGACTTCAACATCTCCGGTGGAGATATCACGCGGAACAACGTGGCAGTATTCCAAATACGTTTTTGGCAATACATGAACTGAGACGCTGCGAAAAATGCCTCCGTAATTATAGAAATCAAAAAAACTCTCCTGCAGTGGTGACCGCTTCGAGTCGAACCGGTTATCGATGACAACGAGGAGTTCGCGACGGGGGCGCTGAGAGGGAGGAACCGGAACGGTGAAGCGGACATAGGAGGGGTGGTGGGAGCAAACCATTTCCCCATCGAGATAGATCTGGCAATAACTGCCGGCGGAAAGGAACTCGACAATCCCCCCGCAATTCACGGGAAAGTCGAATTCCGTCTGGTAGACCGCGGTTCCGCGCTTGCCTGCATAGGCCGGATACGCGTCAAAAGCCGAGGGAACAGGCAGCTTGTCTCCACAGTGAATGCCTGCCACATCGAGCCTATCCAGATCCACTCCTCCGCCGAGGAATGAGAACTCCCAGAGCCCATCCAGGCTAAAGGTTCTTCGTTTTTTAAAGTGAGGGTAGGCGTTCATGGAGCTATCAGAGGGGGAAAGGAACCAGCCGGAAGGTGAAAAGTTTGAATCTG
>JBGSSC010000713.1:0-2503 GCA_041737265.1 Terrimicrobiaceae bacterium
GACATTCCGGGAGACTGGCAGAGTCGGCCCAACGAATTTGTGGACCTCAACGAACCGGTGAAACGCCGGGACGCTTGGCTTTATCCCATCGCCAACCCGGAGGGTTTGCTGCCGAGCGCGAATGCCATTCCTACTGGCAACCAGGTTGCTGGCTTCAGCAGTTCAAGACCACAGGGTTCCGTTGCCTGGGACGACAGGCTGGCGATGCCTGTGCGTTGGCTTTACCTCTCGTCCGATGGTTCGGTCTCACCCGATCCCGCAGCCGGCGACCCCGTGGCCCGTATCGCCTTCTGGACCGACGACGAAAGCTGCAAAATCAATGTCAACACCGCCTCGGCCACGAATGCCGACAGCTACTGGGACATTCCGCGCGGAACTTTGAAATACGATGTGCGTGAATTAGCCCTCAAACAACCCGCTCAGAACGAATTCAATCGTTACCCCGGGCATCCCGCCACGGTCAGTCTCACTACCGTCTTCCCAGACCTTGCCAATCAAGGGAACGCATGGCTTCAAACCCTCATCAATGCCACCCCCCGGTATCAATGGGGCGGATCGGCCAACGGCATGGTCACAATCGGTTCCACGCGAATCTCGATTCCAAACTCGAAGGAGGACCGGCTTTATGCCACGATTGATGAGTTTATCTACACCCCCGGACGCGCCATCCAACTCAACCTCACCGAAGAAAAACTCGACCAGTCCCGGTTTTTCCTTACCGCCTCGAGCCGGAGTTCGGAACTCAACCTCTTTGGCCAGCCCCGCGTCACCATTTGGCCGGTGCATGCAACGGATGATGCTCTGCACCGGACCGCCTTCGACCAGTTGATCGCTTTCTGCTCAACCATCGGCTCGCCCGGCAAAGAACGGGGATATTATTTTCTACGCTCCAATGCCCTAAGCCAGACGGTGGACTGGAACAGTCTGCAGCAGAACCAGGATGTCTTCGGATACCTTCGTGACCTCACATCCCGGGATATCCCCGGCTTCGGCGGGAATTTTCAGAACAAATATGATTCCGTCAGCGGCGGGGTGGCCGGCGAACGCGATCAGATCCTGACCGAAATCTTCGACCACATTCGCTGCGCCAATCTGAATGAGACGTATTCCGGCGTGCCGGACGGCTACGTGGGTTTCACGAAAATGCTTAGGGACGACAGCGGAGCCCTTAGCTTCACCACAAGCGGCCTTGATCAAAACAAATTCGAAGGAGCCGGTTTTGTTCTGCCCATCCAAACGCCTTTCGGACGCGGAGCCGGCCGGGTGCCAGTGGTCTCTGAGGTAGGACTTTGGTTCATTCAAACCGTGGAGGATATCGACAATCTACCGCCCATACCCAAGGTCCAGCCTGGGATCATTGTAGAAACCAATACACCAATGCAAGGATTGATGCCCTGGCAACCCCACCAACGCACCTTGGAAATCGCAGCCTCGCCAGAGGGTCCGCTGCCCATGGTTAATGGAGTGCCTTTGACAACAGGCGAAAGTCCTGTGTCAACTTATGGACCGAATTCCGGAATTGCCGTTTCGCAAAGCTTGGGCGGCACAAATGGCTGGGCATGGCTGTCCACCGACACGAACACGTTCGGACGTAATCCGTTTCTCACCCGAACCACAGACGGCATTCCCGCCCCGGACAACGAAATCGTTGTCACGGAAGGGCACTTGGAAATCCGCCTAAAATCCAGTGGAGTCGTTTTTCAAACGTCCCGAGTTCGTATTCCAGCTGCGACGCTCATCGTTCCCGATCCGGTTGAAGCGGTTCCGATCACTGCAGGAAACATGGCCGGCCGCGAAGGGTGGATCCTGCGCCATAGCGTGCAAAACTATCCTCCGGAGTTCTATGCTGAGGATGTGGTGCAGGCTGTCGCCCTGCGTGACGCGGATCCGCGAGTGGCGGCGTGTCTGCAAAATGTGCCAACCGAGTTTTTCACTCCGCATCAGAATTTCGGCTCCCAGCGTTATGCCCACGGATTCCGAACCGGATTCGGCATGCTGGACTATGGGGCGACCAACGGGGAAATCTTGAGTGTTGCTTATGGCAGTGCTCCCCACACTTCCTCCCTGCCCGCCGGCCGAAAGCACATCATCTCCATCTCGGCCAAGCCTGATATGCCGATGGGAATCACAAGTCTCAGAGGTGCAGGATGGGAAGGCGATTTCGACAACGGGTACGGTGGGGTTGTTGACGGCGGATATATGGGCAAATCTGACGAAGGAGCCTACAACTGGAGAGTGCTGACAAACGAGGCCGACGAGGTGCCCTATTTTAGCAGGCTTTGGAAACTTGGCGACGGGCTGTTTTCCCCACTGCGCCAAATGCCGTCCGCAGTCGCCTTCGGCTCGCTTCCCACCGGAGTGAAACGCACTGAGGAAGCGTATAAAAACGGTAGTCCCAGTCAGGGCGCGCCCTGGCGCACCCTTGTTTTCTGCCCGAACCCGGCCAACCCCAGCCACTTTGGCATGACGCAGGATCCCCCGGACCACCTTCTGCTTGATTTGT
>JBGSSC010000744.1:0-7296 GCA_041737265.1 Terrimicrobiaceae bacterium
GAACAACTCCGCGCGGTAATTTCTGAAGAGGATCCCTGGCACCCCACCATCGTGGTCAACAATGCCTTTGGGGCGATCCGCCAGTTTGCACAAGGTGGCGACATCATTGCACCGGACCCGTATCCCTTCTTCAAACGCGGCGGTATTTCTCCATCCTTCGGCAAAGTGGGGGCTCATGTGGCCGAGGCCGCCGCTGCCGCCCTACCAGGGCAAGCCGTCTGGGTCGTGCCCCAAGCCCACGACACCCGGGACTTTGGCGGCAAGGGCGAGCGCGCCCCGACGTTCGCGGAATCCCGCAACATGATTTGGCAGGCCGTGAGCGCCGGGGCCCGCGGCGTGGCCTGGTGGGACTGGCAGTGGGTTTCCCCCAACACCATCGACTCGGTGATTGGTAATGCGTATCTCGCAAGGGAACTCAACGCACTCAAGGCGTATGTGCTCGCTCCAGTCGAGGCGGAACCGGAAATCACCGCCCCGGAGAGGGACATGATTCGTAGCGCCCTGCGCACGGTCGACGGCCAGCACGCGCTCTTTGCCGCCAACACGGCTACCACGTCACAGGAGGTCGGCATAAAAGCACCCGCGCTCGCTGGCCGGGAACTCATCGTTCTCGGCGAGGGCCGCACCGTGAAGGTCGCCGCGGACGGCACCCTCGCCGAACGATTCGAACCCTTCAGCTCACACGTTTATCTTACCGATCCCGCGTTCGCCAACTTCGAACGGATGTCCTCCGTGCAGGAGAAAATCGACGCCGCCAACGCTGCCCGCAAACAACCTGGCAACCTGGCCTTTGAAGATTCCGGCGTCACGATCCGCGTTTCCTCGCAGGGATTATTCAGGCCAACCCCGGTCTGGCTGGTGGACGGCGTTCGCGAGGGAAGATCCTGGAATGCCTTACCCTTCGCCGAAGGCGACTGGGTCGAGTTAAACTGGCCCAAGCCGCAAGAGATCGGACGCGTGGTGATTTTTACCGACTCCATCACCGACGCAGAGATCCAGATCGCCGATGCGGATGCCGCCAAACCCGAGTGGCGCGGCATTGCCGCGGTCAAGGATGCCTCAGAAAACGCCATTGGGTTCAAATTCAATTCCGTCAAAACCTCCCGGTTGAGGGTCTTCGTTTCCCGCCTGCGCGCTGGATCGGATTCCACTCGCATCGGGGAAATTGAAGCCTACCAAAAGTAAAAACCGTCACACAAATCCTATGAAAATCCCAGCATCCCTTGTCCTTTCCGCAATCTTCGCAATGATGGCGGATCCTTCTGCCCAAGCTGAAACTCAGCCATCTCCCGCCGCCTATTGGACGATGGACGAGATCACCGATGGCATGCTCCCCGATCAAGGGGGCACCCACGATGCCAAAGTCCCTCAATTGATTGGACAGAGGGATGTAAAAACCAATGAAATCCTGCCCGATTTTACCCCGGGCACCGAGGACGGCATCGATGGCAAGGCTCTGGCCCTCACACGGGAACAGCAGGGATTTTTGGAAGTGCCCGCCGTGAAGACCTTTCATTTCGAAAGCGGCCTCACGGTCTCGTTATGGGTCAAGATCGAAGTCGGCAATGCCATGATGAATCTGCTCTCCTGCGCCGAGGATGTCACCGATCCGGCGGGTGGATGGACCCTTTCCTACTCCTATGGGGATGTGATCTTTAAAGCGGTGGACGCCGACGGCAAAACGGTCACTGTTAATTTGCCAACAAACGATGTGGCGGCCGGAGCCTGGGTGCATATTGCTGCCGTTGCGGATGCCACAACGCTCCGCCTATACATCAATGGTGTTGAGGAAGCCAGCAAGGCTTTCAGTGGCCCGGTGAAAATGGCCGACGCGCCACTGGTCATCGGCAACCATGCTACTATTGCCGGTTGGCGCCACTCCGAGTGCCCGGCCTTCGGCGGGCTGATGGATGAGGTGAAGATCTTCGAAGCCCCGCTCAGCGCAGAGAATATCAAAACCGAGTCCGAGCACGCTCTCTCTGGAAATTAGAGGCCTGCGTTTTCATGCCCATTCGACTCAAACACGAGGCTATTCATCTGCGCCCTTTCACGGAGCGCAGACGGCTTTCTGCGCCGCGCACCGATCACCGTGCGGACATGTATCCCTACGATCCGGTTGCGGGCGTTCCCGCCCACCTCCTGCCAATCCATCGCAACCTTTGGACCTCGGCCTTTCCTTACAAAAGGGCCATTGACTATCCGGGCCATTGCGAGGTCCGGGATTTGCCGGTCGTGCGCTTGGAGGATTCACACAACCGTGTCACCGTGCTGCCCTCCATGGCCGGGCGGGTGATGGAGCTATTTGATAAAAAACTCAACCGTCAACTCCTTTGGAGTCCTCCCTGTTTTTCTTTGGCGAACCTTTCTCTTTCCGGCCCTTGGAGCATCGGCGGGATTGAGTTTAACCCCTTCCGGTATGGCCACAATGTCCACGGGATCTCAACCATCGAGACCCGCAAGGTAACGCTGGCAGATGGGCGTGAGGCGATTGCGATGGGGGCCTTCGACGAACTCTTTGGGTGCAGTTGGGAAGTCATACTCACGCTGGCGGAGGGAACGCTGGTCTCGCGCATGACTATCACCAACCATTCAGGCAAAGATCAACCATGCCTTTACTGGTGGACCTGCATCGCGGTCCCGCAACAATGGCGCGACCGCGTGATGCTTGCTCCGGGAGATTTCCTCCATCATGCGATGTTCCGTCAGGGCTATCAATTTGACCAATGGCCCATTGTGCATGGCGTGGATTGGTCACAGTGGTTGAACCAGCATGAAGGGATCTCTGGCTACATAGCCAACACCCGCTCGGATTTCATGGGCTACACCAATGAAAAAGAGGGCTGGAGCTTCCTCCATCGCGCCGACTCCGGACTCTGCAAAGGCCGCAAACTCTGGTCGCTTGGAAGCCAAGGTATTCATCACACTTGGTGGCAGAGCATGGCCGAGCCCAATTGGGTTCCTTACGCGGAATTGCAATCCGGCCTCCTCCCCACCCAGCCGGATACCGGGATTCTCCGGGCCGGGGAAACTATCAGTTGGACGGAGGCCTTTGCCGGGGCAGCGGGAGCGTGCAGCGAGGTGGACTACGCGGAGAATTTTGCGGCTTTTGAAAAGCGGGGCCTCGAAAAAACCGGGGCGGACTGGGTGGTGTGGAATGATTCCGCTTTCTGGGAAGTGCAGAAGTCCGAAGTTCTGGCCAAAGCGGATGAGCGCCTCGAGATTTCCAAGAAACTTATCCTTAGCGGCCAACTCGACCATGCCGAAGTGACCCGCGCCGTTGAGCAGGGATGGGTGGGCGGCGACGCTTGGATCACTCTTCTGTCCCGTCCGGAAACCACCCTCACTCCCGTTTTACAGCTTGCTCTTGCGGTCGCACTCATCAATGCGAATGAGCCGGCCCAAGCAGCTGCCTTGCTGACCCCACTGGCAGAAGCGGACGGCGAGACGGCAGCCTACGCCAACCATTTTCTCGCGTTGTTGGCGGAAAATGAAGGCCGAGCGGCAGAAGCTCTTGCCCGCGTGCGCCGCTCGATCGGCGGCGGTTATGCCGACACCCACCTCATCACCACGGCCGATCAAATCTTCTCGCGCAGGGGTCTGCAGGACGAGCGGAAAGCTCTCTGGAAAAACGCTCCAGCCGAAACTCAGGCCACTGATGATTGCCGCCTTGCCCGGGCTTCCCTTGCGCTGCTGGATGGGGACTGGAAGGCCGTGCGCGCCTTGCTTTCCTCGCCGCTGCTGAGCATCGCGGAGGGGGCGAGCACGCCTTGGTTTCTCTTTAAAGAATCTTTCTTTGGCGAGTTTGCCGAGCTCTGCAAGGCAGGTGATTACAAGGCCGCGCTCGATGTCCTGGCCGTCGGCTCCAAGGCGGCCCCACAATTCGGGATCGGACGGCAGGAAGACCGTCAAAACGTGGATTTCCTTTTCTACCGTTACCAGCTTTGCAAAAAGCAGGGCTGGGATTACCTCGCCGCTGCTTTCGCCAACATGATCCTGCTGGAACCCGAGTATCCCGGCTCCAGCGAAGCGCTCTACGTTTACCGCGTGGCCCAAGCGGAAAATGATCCGACCGCAGAGGCCCGTCTCAAGAAGATCATAGCCTGGAATCAGGGGTCCTCCTCCGGTTGGAAAAAATATCAACCTATTCGGTGGGCTCTCTCCAGGCAGATTATTGACGGTTCAACCGATGGATGGAGAGCGCTCCTCATCGATCCTATATACGGAATGCGCGCACGATTTGAATGTGATTAATCTGCCTGCCATCTATCAGACCGGCATGGTTCTCCAACGGGATCGTCCGATCCCGCTTCGTGGCCTTGCGCCGCCAAACGAGGAAATTTCGATCATGCTGGCCGACCGCTGCGTGGTCACACACTCAAACGCCGATGGGCAGTGGAAAACCAGCCTCGCTGCGTTGCCAGCCGGTGGTCCGCATGAGCTGGTAGTCGGGTGCGGAGATGAAACTTGGAGGATCACCGATGTGCTGGTGGGTGATGTATGGGTCTGCTCCGGCCAGTCCAATATGTGGTGGCCGCTGAGCCTGTGCGAGGGCGGTTCAGAGCATGCGGAGGACCTACCCGCCTTAAGGTTTCTCAACGTGGATGAACTGCCGGCCTTAGAGCCCGCCGCCGATTGGATCCGTGCGCCAGAATGGCGACGCTGCACCGTCGAAAATGCCGGACGCATGAGCGGGGTGGCATATTATTTTTCCCAACGCCAGCTTGAGGCACATCCCGAGGTCCCGATTGGCATCGTCCTCGTCGCGGTGGGCGGCACCCGCATCGAGACATGGATGAGTCCAGATGCCTTAGCTGCGGCAGGTGTTCCGGCAGCCGCACGAAGCCGCGATGAGGATCACGAGTTTCGCATAAAGTTAGAAGCGTTTGTCGCAGGATTATCACGTCAGGACATCGAGACGGTCCCGGAAAAAATCCGTGCCTTTGCAGAGTTGGCAACGGATGGTGCCGCCTGGCCTGTGATGGACCTTCCGTGTTGCTGGCAGGACGCCGGCTTGAAGTTTAACGGCGTTGTTTGGTTCCGGCGTGAAGTCGAGATTGCGGCCTCTTGGTCCGGCCATACGCTTCAGCTGAGTCTCGGCGCGTGCGACAAGTGCGAGCGGACATATCTCAACGGACACGAAATTGGCCGCACCGACATCCACAATGATCCCACGGCCTGGGCAGGACCGCGCCTTTACACAGTCCCTGCGAACCTGATCCGACCCGGCAAAAATGTGATTGCGGTCCGGGTCTTCAGCCATGTTTTCGGTGGGGGCATGACCGGCCCGGCTGCGGCGATGACCCTGATTTCTCCAAGCGGGGAAACCATTCCGCTTCATGGGGCTTGGCACTATCAGGTAGAATCCAATTTCGGCGCCGCCACTTCCTTGCATGACAATCAGCCCTCGTACCTTTGGAACGGCATGGTTGCGCCCTTGACGACATTTCCAGCGCTGGGAGTTCTTTGGTATCAGGGCGAATCAAATGCGGATGATCCGACCCACTACAAGCGCCTGTTTCCCGCGATGATCAGCGACTGGCGCGCCAAATGGGGAGACGTAGTCCTACCGTTTTTCTTCGTCCAATTACCTGGCTTCGGCCCCGGCGAAACATGGCCCGAATTGCGCGCGGCCCAAGCGGAAGCCCTCGGACTGCCCGGCACGGCCATGGCCGTCGCGATTGACCAAGGAGACGCGGAGGATGTTCACCCAACCAAAAAGCGGGAGGTGGGCAAACGCCTCGCACTGCTGGCCCTCAAGCATTTTTACGGTCAGGACAAACTGATCACTGAGGGGCCAACCGTTCTCGAAATCAAGCGGACCGAACCGCAGAGTTTGGAGATCTGCTTTGCCAACGCCGAGGGGTTGCACTTCAGCGGATCGAGCTCGCTCGCAGCGTTTGAGTCCGCTGGCAATGACGGAATTTATGTCGCGCTCCCACCTGGCTTCATCGTCGGTTGCCTTGTGCGTCTAACGAAGGTTCCTGCCGATGCCAAATATCTCCGTTTCGGCTGGGAGGCCTGCCCGATGACCCACCTCATCAATCACCAAGGCCTTCCCGCAGCGCCGTTCTGCGCATCGATCCACCCGCGTTAAGCACGACTCACTATGAACAACAGCGACACGCTTCCTGAAACCGGTGCCCAGCGCCTCACCCTCGAAGAACTCCAATACTGGGAGGCGCTCAAATTCGGCATGTTCATTTCCTTCGGGATGAGCACCTATGATGGTGAGGAGTTTTCCAAAGGCGACCTACCGTCTACTGCCTATGCGCCCGACAAGCTCGACGTGGACCAATGGATTTGTGTGGCGCGCGATACCGGCATGAAATACGCGGTGCTCACCACCAAACATGTGGCCGGCCATTGCCTCTGGCCAACGAAACTCAACGACTACCACGTCGGCACCAGCGGAAATAAGACCGATGTCGTGGAGGCTTTCGTCACAGCCTGCGAAAAGCGCGGCGTCCTACCCGGATTCTATTACTGCTCATGGGACAACCATAACCGGTTTGAGTCAGGCACTCCGTCGCAGCATATCGCCTACGATCAGGCTTACACCACCCGCGCCTACATGGATTTCCAAAGTGCGCAGATCCATGAACTCCTCACCCAATACGGTCCCGTAGGTGAAGTCTGGATTGATATTCCCAGCATCCTGCCACGATTTTACCGGCAGGAACTTTATAACCAAATCGCGGGACTTCAGCCACAGGCAGTGGTTATGATGAATAATGGCGTGAGCGACGGTTCCACCTATCCGGTCGACAAAGCTTGGCCCGCCGATCTCATCGCTATGGAGCGTTTCCTGCCCAACAGTCACGCCGGTCATGTCAAATGGCGCGAGATCGAAGGCAAGCAATATTATGTGCCCGGTGAGGTCTGCGATCCCATCGGCCGCGAATGGTTTTTCACCGAAGAAGACCAACCCCGCAGCGACGAGGAACTTCTCGGCATGTATCTGGTGAGTATCAGCCGCAGCACCAATCTCCTGCTTGATGTCGGCCCCGACAAACACGGTCTCATTCCCCAAAAATACATTGATCCGTTACTACGCCTCCGCGCCAACCTCGACAAACTGCATCTTTAATACGCCCAACCATTAAACACCATGTCCAGCATAACTGACATCACCAACGAACGCGGCGCACAGCGCCTCACCCTCGAACAACTCCAACGCTGGGAGGCGCTCAAGTTCGGCATGTTCATCCATTTCGGAATGAGCACGTATGATGGCGATGAGCTGTCCAAAGGGGACCTGCCCTCCACCGCCTATGCGCCCGACAAGCTCGACGTGGA
>JBGSSC010000745.1:0-6451 GCA_041737265.1 Terrimicrobiaceae bacterium
GTTGGCCAACTCGACGGTGGTGACAGTGTCTTCGCCTTCCCTTGTGCTGCTGACCTTGCCGTGGAGGGTGACTTGGGGCAGAGTTTCGAGTGCGCGCAATTCCTCAGGCTTTGAGGGATCCGACTGCCAGTAGAAATTCTCCGAGAGGAGCTTCCCACCCTGATCTCGGAGTTCCAGCTTCACAAATTGCACCGGTTGGGTTGCAAAGTCAGCCCATTCGACCTTGGCGTGCTTGACCGCGGTGAAGGGAGCAACGTCAAGGTTCGTTTCCGTCGTTTTGAGTGCGGTACCGTCCAGTCCATAAACCGCGGCTTTGACCGTGGCCCCGGGAAAAGCGGTGGACGTCGTGTTGACCACCGACACCGCATCGTCGATCAGATCCCACTGCACGTGCACGGGCTCACAGGCCTTCTTCGCTGCGAAATACGAGGCGTGGGTGTCGAAGTCGGAGGTATAGAGCTGCCAGACCATGCTGGGCCAGGCGGGATGGCTCATCCAGAGCAGAAGCCCGGTGGCGGGTTGCCACATTTTGGAATTGAAGGATTCATAAAAGAGGCGGTGCATGGTGTAATTCTGCATCTGCATCCGGCGGATGAATCCTTCGAGGTCGGTGCCGACGCCGTAGCGGATCTCGGCCGCCTCGCGGAAGGGAACGGAGTTCCCGTGGCGTTTGGATGGGAAGTCGTGATAGGCCCATGCGTCGTTGTTTTCCCATGGCCAATATTGGCTCGGATCCAGCATGGCCTTTAATGCATCCACCGTCGGGATAGAGTTGATTCCCAGCTCCGTGCAGAAACCCTTCGAGTGGATTTCGTAATACCACTTGGGGTCTTTGTAGGTCCATGGGCCGCTGCCCATGAGTTTCTCATAGCGCGACTGAGGGATGTAGATGCGCGAGCCGTCGTATTTTTCCAAGCTGGCGGCGAGTGGCTCATTCAGCCAGGAGGGCGGGATGCCTTCGTTGCGCCCGCACCAGATGACAAGGGAAGGATGCCGACGGAAGCGCTTGATCGTGTCGTCGGCGTTGGCCATGAAGAGCTCGGCGTCGACGGGGGGGAGGTTCGCCCGGTAGGTGGAGAGCCAGAAGTCACTCCAAACGAGCAGGCCGTATTTGTCGGCGAGTTCAAAAAAGTTTTCCTGGGTGTTTTGACCGCACCAATTGCGGATCATGTTGAGGCCGGCCTCGCGGTGGAGGCGGAATGCGGGCTCAAGCCGTTCGGTGGACGAGCGCTTCAGCGCCTCGTCGAGACCCCAGTTGCCACCGCGAACAAAGACTGGCTGGCCGTTAATCTTGATAAAGAACGGGCCGTCGTGAACCTCGGGTTTGCCTTTCTTCGGAAGATAGTCGTAGTCGATCTGCCGCAGGCCGGCGCGCATGGCCAAGTGGCTGGATTCGGTGCCGGAGGAATCGACAACCCGAAAGGTGAGATCGTGTAGGTTCGGTTCACCGCTGCCGTTCGGCCACCAGAGTTTTGGATTTTGGAAGACGAGCTGGGGAAACTCCGACGGGGAAAGCGTGACCGTGCGTGTTTCGTTGGGTGCGAGCGAGACCTTTTGGGAGACACGCACGCCGAGCAGTTCGGCCTCGAGCGTGAAACTCTGTGGCTGATCGGTGAGGTTGCGCATGTCGGCCTTCAGCGTGACTTCCGCCACGGACAAGTCGGGGAGATTTGGCAGCTTGGTGAGAACCTGCGGATCGGCCACCGTGACCGGTCCCGAAGGGATGACCATGACGTCCTGCCAGATGCCCGTGCAGCGGTCACGGGCCGTGGGATTCCAATCCCATCCCTCGGTGCAGAAGAAGGTCGGCCCATCGAGCAGGGCGTCCGCACCATTGTTGCCGGGCCCGAGTTTGACCGAGGATTCGCCGGTACCCTGCGAGTAGTGGGGTTGCGGCCAGACGCGCACGGCGAGGACGTTGTTGCCCTTGGCCACAAGGAGCGGCGTGATGTCAAAGCGTCCACGGAGGAAGGCTCCTGTCATGTCGCCCAGGGAGCGGCCGTTTAACCAAGCTTCGGCGTGGAAGTTGATGCCCTTGAACAGCAGCCCGGTATGCCGGTTTTTCCATGCTTCGCTGGTGGGAAACTCCACGCGATACCACCAGGACTTGGTCGCCAGATCGGGGATGAGCGCGTTGTTCAGTCCATGGGTCGGCTCCGGATAAACACCCTGTTCGACCAAGGTGGTGAGAGCGGTGCCAGGCACGATGGCATCATACCAAGCCTTGGTGTCGAAACCGGGCGAGGAGATGACTTCCGGCTTTGCCGTTACCGTGCTGGCCTCGGCCATCTCCCAGCCGCGATCAAGTACGAGAGAGCCATCATCATTGGGCTGAGGCAACGGACGCCCGGAGAGTTTCACTTTGCGTTTTACATCCACGGGCGGCACCGGGCCGGGGAACATGTCCTCCGGTTGCGGACGTGGATTACGACCTCCCCAGGAAAACTCCACCACGTCGGTGCGATTGATGGGAGTGGGGCCGACCGGGGCGGAGACAAAGGCGGCGGCATCGGGATCTTGGACTTCACCGGCAAGCTTGGCGATCTCTGCGGGCGAAAGGGCGTTGTCCATGATCGTGAAATCGGCGACTTTGCCTTTGAAAGCGGCACCGTCTTTCCAAGCGGAAGGCGGGGCAACTTTGGGCTGCATGGCTGCGCGGGTGAGTGTGGTTGGGGCGTTTGCGATCTCCCGTCCTTGCACGTAGAGACGGAGGATCGCGCCGTCGTATGTTGCCGCCACATGCTGCCACGCGTCGGGTTCCGGGGGCACCGTGCCGACAAGACGATCGGTTTCATGGAAAGGCTCTTTGTCTTTGATCGAGAAGCCCCCATACCAGAAAAACCAACCCGTGGCGTCGGCACTCAAAAAACGTTGGGAACCAGTGTGATCCACCCCGTCTCCAAAGCCTGCCACCAGCGTGGGAGCGGAGATGGAACCTTCGGGTTTGATCCACGCGGAGATCGTCCAAGCTGCGGCAGCTTCGGTGGGCGGTGAACCGTTGAACCATTCGACATGGCCTGGCCCGGTGGCATTTGCGATGCCGTTGAAAGGCCCAAAGACGGTGTCGGCCTCGGCGCAGATTGGAGCCAGAGAGAGAACGGCGGCGAGCAAGTGTTTGTTCATGAGATGCTGTGTGGAAGCGGGCTGGTTCAGGAGACCGGCTTCTTCTCTTTCTCGATTGGCGGAGCAGGTTCTTTCGGTGCGGGATGCGGAACGTTGTTCCAGCACTCGACTTCCACCTTCGGAGATTCATTGCCCGCATTCGCAGGTGAGTAATCGATAGTGAGCTGCTTCGTCTCGCCCGGAACGAGCGAAAAATACCCGTCGTTCATATGGGCGGGCAGCACTTGCTCGCCCGTGCCCGGCTTGACGAGCTTGGGGCGAATGGCAAAGGCAATAGTTCGTGAGTCGACTGGGTTCGTGATATCCGTCGTCAGTCGGGCCATGCCGTCGGGCAATGTTTGCGAGACGGGGGAAGCAACCGTTAGCTTGACTGGTTTCATTTCACTAAGCGCAAAATAATTGAGCGGTGTTGTCCCTCTCCAGTAGAAGTTCTCGGAGACAATTTTGCCTGACGCATCCGTAAGCCGGAGTTTCAGAAAATGGGTTGGCGAGAGCCCGTCGGGAGCCTGGAGACTGAAGCAATCGACAACCTCCATCGGGTTGGAATTGACCGTCGCTTCCAGATGACCCTTCTCGGTGCCGTCCATGTTGTAGAACCAAAGCTCAGCCTTAAGGTTTTTGGCGGCGTTTCCGGATGTGTTGGAGACACGGATTTGATCGGTCTCGCTGTTCCAATAGATGTGAACCGGCTCGCAGGCGGTCTTGGCCCCCCAAAATGCCCCCGTCGTGTCATAGTAATAATCGTAAGTCTGCCAGACAAAGCAAGGATAGGCCGGATGACTCATCCAAATGATCAACCCGGAAGCCGTTGTGTTGCTGCGGTCCAGCCATCCCTCGAACATCGCTTTCATCGTTTCAAGGTTCAGGAGCTGGGCCTTGCGGGAGAGATCCTCCGCATCGGCTGGCTCCCCGTAGTGCATTCCGAGTTTGTAAAGGTAATTGTCCGGAAAGGCATTTCTGGCCCGCGGCCCGAAGAAGTGCCGGTTCCAGATCTCGTCTGCCGGCCACCAATTCGGCTCGGGGATGAATTTTTTGAAGCTGTCGAAACTGGTGAAAGCCGCGGTTCCCAGTTCGCTGCGCAGACCATAGGCCTCTTTGATCGGTTTCTTTTCCTCACCTGTGAAACTGAACGTGCCACGGAAATACACGGGCGGATCAAAATTCGTCCATGGCCCGCTCCCGCTGAGATCGTCACTGTTCGAGCACGGCTGAAAGCGGCGGTCACCTCCGTCGTGGGTCTTGATGATCTCGCGCAATGGATCGGTGACCTCCGGAGGTGGAGTGCCCTCATTCATGGCGCACCAGAATGCGATGCTGGGGTGATTCCGGAACTGCTTCACCTTTTCGATGGCGTTCGCGTGGTAAACACCGATGTCCCCGGGATTCCCATCGGGTCGATTCAGCCAGAATTCGTCCCAGACCATGATGCCATATTTGTCACAGGCCTCATAGAATGCGGCATCGGGAACCGAGCCCATCCAATTTCGGATGATGTTAAAGTTCTGTTCCTTATGCAGACGGACCCTGGTGTCATAGTCGGCGGCGGTCCGGTTTCGCATGAGATACTCGGGAAGGCCCCAATTGCCCCCTTTCAGAAACAGTCGCTTTCCATTGATGCAAAAGTAGAGGATCTCATTATCGACCTCGTAGGTGTATTTCTTAATGCCGAAGGAGACTGTTCTCTGGTCAGAAACCTTGTCCGCCACCCGGAACTCGAGTTGGCAGGTATAGAGGTTGGGATCTCCATATCCGTTGGGCCACCAAAGTTGAGGATCCCTGATCCGGAGTGCTGGAGTCTCGGCTGCCGAAAGACTCACTACCCTTGTCTCGCCCGGCTTGAGGCTGACACTTTTTGAGAAGGTGACCCCTCCGGGGTTGATCTTGCCGGCAAGTTCACCGGTCACTTCGGCATTGGACGCGTTGGAGAGTTCGACCTGAACGGAAAGTGTGGCCTCCTGGGGTGTCGGCAGGTCGGTTCGGATCCAAGGATCCAAAAGCGATACATCGCCGGTGTGCGTCAGGTAGACATCCCGGAGAATCCCGGTGTTGAGTCCGGGAACCCGTGGCATCCAATCCCATCCACGGCTGCAAAGAAGCGATGGTGAGGACACATTGAAGTCCCACTTGCCGTCCGGCTTCTTTTCCTTGGGCACCTCCATGATATGAGCAAGCACAGCCAAGGCATTCGGGCCGTCCTTTTTCACGAGGTTGGTAATGTCGAACCGTCCGCGCTGGAAGAACCCCAACATCGACCCAACCTTGGTCCCGTTGACATAGACATCCCCGTCCCGATGCACGCTGTCGAGGTTGAGCCAAATCCGACCGCTTTGAGTAAATTCCGGTGGGACGGTGAACTCAGAGCGATACCAATAGTTCTGGTCATATTTCTTCTTGTCCACTTTCCAGACGTTCTCCCCTAAGTTTGGATCTTGTTCCTCGCCCACATTAACATAATCCACAAAAGCGGTTCCGGGCACGCGGGCGTCCATCCAGTTATTGTCGGGGAAGTCGGGAAGGGAGAGTTTTTCACCAGTGGTGAAGGCTTGGCTCTCTGGCGCGACTTTCCACGCGAAGTTGCTCAGTGACACACTCTGCCCGTCTGCGGAGAACAAGGAAGTTGGTGCAAGGGTGAAAAGGGCAAGGAGAGTGAGAGGGAGGCAAAGTTTCATAAAGTGCGGGCGGGGAGACATTTGAATGAGCTGAATCCTATCTGCCGTTAGTAGCCGATGTTGGTGACAGCCTGTGAGCCGAGGCGTTCGCGCAATTGAGCAAGGTAGAGGCTTGCGGGCTCGACCGGCGTTCCGTGTGACGAAAGCCACTGGCCTGGCTGCGGCGGCTCCTCTCCCCTTTGCAATTTGCCCCAGTCCAGCTCCCCCACGCATCCAATGCACCAATTGATGCTTCCGGGCGGCTGTTGGATGTTGAAAGATTTTGCCAGACAATTCCATGCCACGGCCCAGCCCATGGCCCAGCCATGGCCGGAGCCTGCCGTATTGCGGTTGATGAACTCGATCTTGCCGTCAGGCACTTGGCATGAGTCGACGAGCAGGCCCGTGGACCAGCGCTGATGCGGTTGAATGGCCCCTTTGCCTTCGAAATGACAATTCAAGGCCGCATTGAGGGAAGAGGATGCGTGTGCGGTGTCCACAAAAAAGGCTCCGTCCCCTTTGGATGTGCATCGATCAATCAATACCTGGGATCCCCTGAGCGTGAAGTCCGCGGGATATCCGGCCCCCTTCTCGATGGTCGCCGTGTGATGCGCGTTGATATTGAGAAGGGTGATCCGCCGCGCTCCGCCCAGAACAACTGCAATATTCAATGTGTCGTT
>JBGSSC010000027.1:0-1536 GCA_041737265.1 Terrimicrobiaceae bacterium
GGCCGAGGTCGTCCGCCTGGGGCTCGGGGACTCGGTTCGGATGCCGGGCTTCCTGAGCCAGGAAGCTCTTCTTGAGGAATACGCAGCGGCACATATTTATCTCCATCCCAGTGAGACAGATCGCGGCGACCGGGAAGGCGTTCCCAACGCTCTACTTGAGGCGATGGCCTGCCGCCTGCCGCCTGTGGCTACCCGCCATGGTGGAATTCCCGAAGCAATCGAGCATGGTGTGAGCGGCTTGCTCTGTGAGGAGGCGGACCCCGCCGGACTTTCGAGGGCATTGCTCGCACTTGCGGGCGCCCCCGGGCGGTACCAAAAAACCTCCGAGGCCGCCCGGGAAAAGGTTTTGCGGGACTTCTCCCCGGAGGAGGGGATCCGGGCAGTCGAAGCGATTTATCGACAGGCGATGGTTTGCGCTTGCTAGGCGCGCCTCCCAAAAAGAGCATGCGGGTTCAATGAAAGTTGTTGTTACCGTCATGCCGAAACCGTCCGTCCTTGACCCCCAGGGGGCGGCCACCGCAGAAGCCATGCGTCATTCGGGCCTTGAGGGAGTCGCCCGTGTGCGGGTTGGCAAGTCGATCGAAATTGAGTTCGACAAGGCTCCCGACCAGGCAAAAATCGCGCAAATCGCGAGGGACCTCCTCTCGAATCCAGTGATCGAAGATTTTACAATCGGCGGATGAAATTCGCCGTCATCCGGTTCCCCGGCTCCAATTGCGATCAGGATTGCGTCGCTGCAATCAAAGACCTCCCGGGCGCGGAGGCTGATTTCGTCTGGCACAAGGACACATCGCTCTCGGGCTTCGATGCCGTCGTGCTTCCCGGAGGCTTTTCCTACGGAGACTATCTGCGGTGCGGCGCGATTGCGCGGTTCTCGCCGATCATGAAATCCGTGCGCGACTTCGCCGGGGCGGGAGCTCCTGTCATTGGAATTTGCAATGGCTTCCAAATCCTTTGCGAAGCGGGTCTGCTTCCTGGCGCACTCGTGCGGAACCGTGGCCTGCATTTTCTCTGCGAACACGTTTACGTCCGCGTCGATCGCGTCGGCACACGCTTCACGCGAGGGGCGCTCACCGGCGGAGTATTGCGGATTCCCATTGCACACGGCGAGGGCTGCTACTTTGCCGATGCGGAAACCCTCCGTCAGCTCAAAGTTGAAGACCGCGTCCTGCTCCGGTATTGCGACGAGTCGGGCCGCACAACAACAAACCCCAATGGCTCCATCGACAACATCGCCGGCATCTGCAATGAAGCCGGCAATGTCTTCGGATTGATGCCCCACCCGGAGCGCGCATGCGACCCCGCGCTCGGAAGCACCGACGGCCGCGTCATTTTTGAAAGCATGATTGGCATATGAAGGAAGTCACACCGGAGGCCGTCGCCCAGCATGGGATCACACCCGAAGAATTCACCCGCATTCAGGGGATCCTCGGCCGAGATCCGAATTTCACCGAGTTGGGAGTCTTTTCGGTGATGTGGAGCGAGCACTGTTCCTACAAAACCTCGACGCCCGAGCTCAAACAGTTTCCCACAGGC
>JBGSSC010000069.1:0-2547 GCA_041737265.1 Terrimicrobiaceae bacterium
AGTTTTTGAACTTCCTCATCGTAGCGGCTTCGGGATTTCCCGGCGGCCGCTTCGGCCTCCTCTGCCTGCGCGGCGCTCACTTTCGTCGCCGGAAGATCGAGCACAGCGATCTCATGCCGGAAAACCGGAGCATACTCTGCCGTACCCGCGATGGCAGGAAGAATACGCTCCACGGAGTCGACGATCTTGCGGGCGATATCCTCCTTCTGACTCTGACCGCGCAATTCCAGCATCCGGTCGTGCGCCGCATTTTCATGGATCAAATGAGAAGTGATATCCCCTGCCGCACTGCACTGGGACAGCAGATAAACGTGAGGCCCCAGCCTGCCCGCGAGTTCTTTCCGGGTTTCGTGCCAAAAATCCGGGGATAGCAAAAAGGACAGTTCACTTTCCTGCGACGGGCTCGGAATGTTGACAATAACTCCCGTCAGGTTTCCCCCGGCGTCGTAGGTTGCCAGCAGGTTCACGCTGTGATCCTCGCAGCCCTCGATATTCCGGAAAATTTCCCGGGCCTCCGGGGAAGTGAGCCCGTACATGTGGGACTTTCCGTCTTTGTCCACCCACCGCCGGTTTCTTCCTACGACGGCATAGTCCATCCCGAAGGCGATTCTTCCCGGTTTTCTGCCACGCCAGGCTTCGACTGCACAACGGGCCAATGTATCCGCCAAAGACTTCCGGCATTCAGAAACCGACATCGCAGCGGTGGGAAAGCCGTCCATCGCATCACCCGGCGAGTCCGGTGAAGTGCCTCCTGCCATGGTATGAACATCACGCACCTCGGGAGCCGAATGGGAATGGGTTGCATTCAGAATCACCTTCCGGGGATCAATCCCAGGAAAGATTTCAGCCAATGCCCTGCGGAAATCGTCCCGCAGTTCATTGGAGATGGAAATCAGATCCACGCTTAGAAAAACAACGGCTTCGTCTCCCGAACTCAGTGCCAAAGCGGTGCCGTTGAGAGGATTCTCCACCCCCTCGGAGAGGCGGACATGAAATTGCCCGGCCATGGAAACCGGCAATTTGGGGGGAGTCGTGTCACAAGTGGCCCAGCCGATTTGAAGGGGTTCCTGCGGCGCCGTCGGGGGTTGATCGGGATTGGCTATAATGGGATTCATAATTGTCAGATTTAAAAAAATCGGACACAGAAATTTAAAAAATTTCCGGATTTTTATCATCGTGTTAAGGCAGGATTTTGAATTTCAAAGGAAGATTCCATCGTCCCATCGCTCAAGCGAGGGTTGATGAAACGCACGGGAATGGATGAGGAGTCATTGAAAATCCCCTTGGTATAGAAGGACAACTCTGTTTTGTATCATGCCTTAGCTTAGCCTGCTGCGGATTCCTTCTTCATAAGCCTGCACGTCCACGACGGTTCCTTTGTGCCGGGCCTCCTCCGCGGCAAACACCAGCAAATGCCCTTCCAATGAGTCCTGAATCGGCGTTAAGAGACCGGACTGATCACCGCTAAGGATTGCTGCGGTAAAATTGTCCATAATCGCGCGGTCGCCCCCCCCATGGGTTCCTTTCGCTGACACTTTGATTGTCTCCTGCAAATGCGGTTCAAACCGTGTGGCACGGATCAGGCCGTCCATCCCTGTGTACTCGATCTCACCGTTGGTCAGGCTGATCTTAGTCATCCGCCGCTCCACTCCGTTGTGGCCGCACATGGTGAAGGAGACATGAATGCCTCCGTCGAACTGAATTTGGACGACCTGGTTATCCACCACATTGTTGTCCGTTTGAAATACACATCGTCCAAACCGGTTGGTGGTGAGTAATTCGCGCAGGTGGTCCTTGTTCTCCACCACGCCCATTTGCCGGATGTAGGCCGGGTCGGTATCCTCGTCGAAATAGATTTTCATCACATCATACGGGCAGGACTCGCTGTGCGGACAACCCTCAAGGCAATAACCCGGAGCGCCAGGCGGACAGTTTTCCTTCCGGAAATAGTTGAGTGATCCAAACGAGGAGACTTTTTCGGGCTTTTGCCCGGTCAGGTGGACAAGAAGATCGAGATCGTGGCAGGATTTTGCAAGGAGCATCGGGGTCAACCTGTCGTTGTTGAAAAATCCCCGGACGAAGGAATGGGCCATGTGGTGCCAGGAGACGTTTTCGCTGTGCTGGATACAAACAATCCGGCCATAGTCACCGGAATCAACCAGGTCTTTGATGGTTCGATAGATCGGGGTCAGCCGCATTTGATGACACACGATCAAAATGCTTTTGTAATCCTTCGTTGCGTCATGGAGACGGATCAGATCTTCCGGGTTGGTGCACAGCGGCTTCTCGACCAGGATGTGCCAGCCATGCTTCATGGACTCCAGCACGGGGTCAATGCGCTGGTCCTCAAGGGTGGCGATGACCACACCCTGGATGTCTTTGGGCGGATTTTCAAAAAATGCAGGGAGCGAGTCGAAGCAGCATTCGGCGCCGATCCCGTGGGCTGAAGCAAACGCTCTCCGCTTGGCGGGATCCGGTTCGACAACGGCGGTGAATCCAGCGCGGTGCGGCATTTCGAGGGCGTATCGCCCGAATATTCCCGCTCCG
>JBGSSC010000150.1:0-3199 GCA_041737265.1 Terrimicrobiaceae bacterium
ATTCGTATCCGAATCCAGCGGCACGGCATTGGCGCATTTCCCCATTCTTGATCCTCGCGATCCGGCCAATCCTGCCAGCCAGCAGACCACCGCCGGGTTCAGCATCACGGGTGCTCCCGGAGCCACGGCCGATCAACCCGCGCCCATGCCTGTGCGATGGCTTTATCTGCTTCAAGACGGTCAATTTGTTTCGCCCACCGTTCTGGGCACAACGGTTACTGTTTCCGGCGCGACCAAAGCGAATCCCATTATGGGAAGAGTCGCTTTCTGGACCGATGATGATACCTGCCGCGTCAATATCAACACCTCGGCAGGAGCCCAAGCCAGCAACTCCCCGCAGGGAGTGTTCTGGGACACCCCTCGCTTCAACAGCCAGGTGGATAGGAATTTCGGGGACAAGGGGCCTGCCACTGGAGAGTTTCAGCGCTACCCGGGGCATCCGGCCACCACCACCCTGGGATTGGTTTTTCCCTCTTTAACAAGCCAGGAACTCCTTGCCCTCACTCCGCGATACACATTCGGAGGATCTAAAGATGGGACCATCCGACCCACTGGAGCCATCCCTGCAAAGGCGGATCGCCTCTATAGTTCGGTGGGTGAACTTTTGTATGACCAAAGCCGCGCCGCAGGAGTGTTATCTCCCGGGCAGATCGAGAGTGCGCGGTTTTTTCTAACGGCCAGCAGCCGGGCTCCTGAGCTCAATCTTTTTGGTCAGCCACGCGTCTGCATTTGGCCAATTCATAACAACGCAGGAACGTCTTTCCGAACCCCCACCGACAGCCTGCTGGCATTTGCTTCCACCGTGGGAAAGGATCGTTATCCGTATTTTTTTACACGGAGCGCGCCGCTGAATTCCACTGCAGATATTAATCTTTCAAGAAACAGTATCTTGCTGAACTACCTGGATCGTCTCACCCAGCAAGCGATCCCAGGTTTCGGTGAAAATTTTGCCACCAAGTATCCGCAGGACCGCAGGGATATTTTGACCAAAATCTTTGATTACATCCGCACGACCAATTTGAAGGATCCGGGGCTTTCGACGTCATCGCAATTTGCCTCCGGCGGGTTTGTCGCCCCCTCCCGCCAAGCGGCCTGGAGCACCATGGGTTTTGGACGATTTCCCTTGCTGGTCGAGGCTTCGATCTGGTTGGTTCCACTGGGTCAGGGCGCAAAAGCTGCTCCACCAGCTGCTGCCATCCCATTCGACCCTGCCCAAGTCGGCACGCGTTTGGACCAGCCCAACACCAGCAAGTGGGTGAACGCCACCACTCCCGCAGCAGAACGCGTGGCGGTGCAGGCTTATCTTCTGCTGAATTTCTTCGACCCGTCGCAAGGCTGGAGCGCGGTGAGCGACAACAAGCTGGTGGTCGAAGTCACCGGCTTGAACGGCTTGAGCCTCACCTCCAGCAGCGACGGATCCATCCCGCTGGGGATGCCCGCGACCGGGACGGTGCGGCCTGTCGGCAATATCGCCAACATCAACGCCGCGCGCTCCTGGGGAGGAACATTGAGCTTCCGCAGTCTTCTTTTGAATGGCACCACGGCCTCCAAAATTCTCGGCCCCAGCGTGGCTCTGACAACCCCCCCAAACGGTCCATTCCCGTTTTACAGCAATATTCTTTCCCTGTCCTCGAATGGCACGCTTTCTCTGGCTGCCTCGGGCACGGTCAAAGTCAAGTTGTATGCGAATGATGCCAACGGGGCCGCAACGGAATACACCCTCGATCTTGCCAATCTGCTCAACAAAACCATGCCCACGCCGAAGCTGACCGGAACCTTTTTTAATTCCGTCGGGCTCAACCCCAATCCACCGCTGCCCACCAACCTCAACTCGGGCAAGGACGGTGCCCGGTCCCAGATGGCCTATCTCGCATCACGACCTCACTCCCTCGGGACCTTCCTCGCTGGCGATGTGCTCTGGAGTGTGATCCCGACCATTCAGGGTGATTACCGCCTTTTGAGTCGGCCCAGCGTGAATGACTTCGCAGCGCATCCTGCCGTGGCCGACAATGTGAACCTCGCTTTCACACTGATGAACGACGGTGGCTTCCCATACGCAGGGGGCACGCCCGGCGGCAGGCTGGTAAAAGACGCCGATTATTTCCCCGGGGAGAACACCTCCTCCGCCACTCTGATGTCGAACATGCCGGTCATACCTCCGGGCATCAACGGCGTCAGCGGCACCGGCGATTGGGACAATGCCTTCGGGGTGGTGATGGACGGCCCCTATGTTAACAAGGCGGATGAGGGCAAGCCGGTTGCGGGCACCAACAATCCCTACTTCGACCCCAGCCTCTGGGCGGCATCGAACAATATCGGCTCAGGGCTTTTTTCGCCGAACCGGATGATGCCATCAGCCGGGATGTTTGGCTCCCTGCCCACGGGAGTGATCTCGAAAAAACCATGGACCACCCTCATGTTTCGACCGGGTCCGGCAGCACACTCGACGGCGGAGGATCCCTGGGATCATCTGCTGCTGGATCTTTTCTGGATGCCCGTGGCTGAGCCATACGCCATCAGCGAGCCGTTTTCAACGGCTGGCAAGGTGAACATGAACTATCAAATTCAGCCCTTCACCTATATCGAGCGGAGCACGGCACTGCAATCCGCTCTGGCCACGGAAATGGTCGCCAAAGTGAAGTTCTCCGATGCGAAAGATTACAAACGCTACGTGCCAACGGTTGGGACGGCCGCGATGGCCGCAGCCTCTCGTGTCCCGCTCAACCTTAGCAAAACGGATGGCACCCTGCGGCAGTTCAAGGAAAAATTTGCCGCCGGCCAGGTGTTCAAAAGCCCGAGCGAGATTTGCGAAATCTTCCTCGTGCCGCAGGGAGAAGCATGGGCCGATGACGTCGTCGCGCGCACGGCATGGTATGGAGACGATTATGCGCTGGTCGGCGACAATACCCGGGAGCGTCCGTATGCGAACCTCTACTCGCGACTCACAACCAAGTCGAATACCTACACGGTCTATTTCACGGTGCAGGTCTTGAAGAATCCCTCCTCACTGCCACCCGACCAGTGGGATGAATCCAAGGGCGTCATCCTCGGAGAATACCGAGGGTCCACAACCATCGAACGCTACATCGATCCCAATGAAGCCATTCCCGACTTCGCGGATTCCAGCGTGTCAGGAAATTTGGAAAACTTTTATAACTGGCGTATTTCACAAAGCTCACAGTTTGCCCCGTGAGTCTTC
>JBGSSC010000094.1:0-2543 GCA_041737265.1 Terrimicrobiaceae bacterium
GCGAGGTAGTGCATCAGAACAGGTGAAGCATTCTTTGTGGACTCGGTCTGAGATGCTCGGTTCACCATCCACCAGTTCCTCGCTGAAGACTTTTCGCTGCGAAAAGTCATACAGATTCCTTGAGGGAGAAAGCAGGAAAACAGGGGGAATGCAAAATTTGTTTCAAACGCATCCTATTTGAAACTCAAGGAATCTACCGGAGGGCGGCGACGACTCTTCCGTCGCCGTAGAGGAAGTTGGCCCGGCCGAAGTGAAGTGCTGAAAAGTCGTAAAGAACGCGGACCCGTGATGCACGCCGCGTTCTCAACTGACCGCGGCGAGAGAGCACCTGGGGAGCGGTGTTCAGATCACCGTCGATCAAGGGACGCCACTCATAGCTTGAGCCGATGGTTGCGAAATAGCCGCTCTGCCGCTTGCCATCCACGGGACATTTCAACGTCTGAGCGGAAATGCCATAGGGTCCGAACGCCTCGAGAAGTGTTACGGCCTCGATGTCGCCCTCGACGGGGCTGCCGTCGTCATTTTCCTCACCGGTTGTTGCGGGCTCGGGTGAGTCATAAACATCGTAGGGAGGCGGATTGTTGATGTGGGGAAAGCGACCGTTGTTGTCGGCGAGGTAGCTATTGAGTGCAACCCCCAGTCCTCTCAGATTGGACATGCAGGCGGTACTTTGGGATCGATCGATGATCCTTCCGAATTCCGGTGCGCTGAGCGCCGCAAGCAGAGCAATGATGGCCACGACAACCAGTAATTCGATCAGCGTGAATGCCCCCCTGAGGCCCGCAGATCGAAGGCGGCACGCGGCCAGCCGGCCGGGGTGGATACCATTTCTCCCGGACTTTTCGCAGCGAAAAGTCTTCAGCGAACCGGGAATTGAAGCTGAAATCAGCAAAGGGCAGAACCTGTTGAGCATGGACTTATTGGTCACAGACAGTGCCTCTCTAACGGGACGGCCCCGCCCCTCCTGCCTGGGCCTGGGCCTTGCGGTCGAGGTAGCGTTTGAAGCGCTTGGCCCGTTGTTCAGGCGTGCGCTTCATGTCCCGGCGACTCATCCGCTCCTCGATGCGCTCCTGCACTTCGGGCCGCTCAAAATATTCCTCCATCTTCACGCGACGCTCGGGTGCGGGCAGGTCGCGGAGACTGGCAAAAAACGCCCTCGTTTCGTCAAAGTCAGCCTGAGCCTGCGCCCTCTCCTCCGGCGGGAGCAGCGCGATCTGGGACTGCACCCGCTCGGCCATCCACTCCGGATTGCCTCGACGCCCTCCGCCGCCCATTGGCCCGCCGCCCTCACCTCCACCCTCTGCCCTTACGGGACGTTCCCCTTCCTCGGGGCGCGCTGGACGAACGTAAATGATGGCGATTTCCCGGATTTTTCCCCTTGCTGCTTTAGCCATGCGGGAGGCGGCAGAGGCAGCGGTTCCCTGTTTCGGAGGGGCCGCCAGCACCGGATTCCAATCTTCGGGAACTGCAAAGGAAATCCCAGTCTTTTGAGAGGTTTGGTCGAGCAGCGCGTGGAGTGAGCGGTCATCGCCGGGTGTGAGTGTGAACGAAACACGACGAAGGTCGGGCACCGACTCTCCAACATCCATGCCCCCTCCCCAGCCGGCAGAGAATAGTTTCCAGCCCGCAATCCGGTTGGAGCCCGCAAATCCGTTCTCCGCCTCTGCGAGCTTCGCGGAATCCGGCGCAAGGAGGTAGGTGAGCCTCGCGTCTCCCTCAACCCTCAAAGCAAGGGTGTCCAGAGCCTCGAAAAGCGGTGCCCGGTGCAAATGGAGGGTGACCGGAGTGGACAGATCCGCATTGGTCACGATCCGGATCCCACCCTGGCGGCTAACAGCGGAGATTACCTTGGAAAGAGGCGCGTCGTCGAAATTGACCGTGATGAGACCCCACCCGGAGACCCAGCGCCAGACAAGCACGGAGACGAGCAGAAGTGCGATTCCCGAGAGGATGAAGAAGCGGTTGTGGAAATACACATTTTATTCAACACCGGCAGCAGACCCCGGTTGCGGAGTTTCTCGAAATAGTGGCGCCCGGTCTGCTTGAGTGGAAATTTTCCCGCAGATAGCAAAAAAAATGCAATTTTCCCTTTGACTCGATGGCGGGATGGCGGATGGTCTCCGCGTTATGAAAACAATCCTCATTGCAGTAGCATTCGTGTCGGTCGCCTCATTCTCCGCTCTCGCGGGCAGCTGCCCCGGCGGCGGATGTGGCGACAAAGAAAAGGGCAAAGACAAAAAGGACGAAAGCGTGAAAGAATCCGCGATCTCCTTCGTCGTCGAAGCCTGATCCACCAACCAACTCAAACCAATACAAAGCGCGGGGGCGAAAGCTCCCGCGCTTTTGTTTTGCCGTCGCGGTCCCCGCAGGGCAGATATTCGCGTCCATGAACGAGCGTTGGCGCGGGTGGGTTCAAAAGGTCCGGCAGACTGCTGCCGGCACGTTCCGCCTGTATTTGGAGATCGATGGGGAGCAGCGCTCGGCGGCATTTGCCTACTACGTGCTCTTCTCGCTCTTTCCGCTCATGGCGATTCTGCTCATGA
>JBGSSC010000106.1:0-2910 GCA_041737265.1 Terrimicrobiaceae bacterium
GTTGTCCAACTGCATGAGCACCATGTTATGGTCCTCGACATCAATCTCCGGGCTCAGGCCGGTCTGGCTGTGGGGCGGCCAGTTATTCCGGTTAAACGTCACATCACCCGCCTCATGTTCCGCGCGACGGCTTCTGACTTCATTGTAAACACTCAGCTTGCCCATGCCGACGACTCGACGGGTGTATCCCCCGGCCAGATAATGGATGACGTCAATATCGTGTGCGCCTTTTTGCAAAAGAAGGCTGGTCGTGTTTTTGCGTTCGGAATGCCAGTCTTTGTAATATGCATCGCCTCCGTAGCTTATGAAATGGCGGCACCAGATCGCTTCCACCCGACCGATCCGCCCTTCATCAATGAGTTCACGCATTTTCCGAATCACCGGAAAGAAACGCATGTTGTGGCCAACATATAATTTGGATCCACTGCGATCCGCCGCCGCAAGGATTGCATCGCAGTCAGCAATGCTGATCGCCATCGGTTTTTCCAGGAAAACGTGCTTGCCCGCCTCCAGTGCGGCAACGGCATGCTCGGCGTGCAAATTGTCCGGTGTGCAAACAAGCACTGCATCCACCCCGGAATTGGCAAGAATTTCCCGATAATCCGTGGTTTGAATCAGGTCACTTCCACATTTCTCCCGGTAGACATCCAGATTGCTGAGGTGCGCGGCGCAGACGCCAACAAGGTGCAATCCTTGCTCCGGGCGGTGCAGGAGCAGGGCAATGCGGCCCCTGCCATGGGGGCCAAGGACGGCAAAGTTGATGGGGGTGGGTGATTTCACCTTTGAGCGTAAACTGGATTGGAACTCCCCTCCGGGTCGGGCTACAAAATGGAGCAGCCGGTCAAGGCAGTCCCAGGAACCCATGCCATGGCTGGCGATCCATCAGACAACAGAGTCCTCGCGAAGCGAATCATCGCTTCTTCTTTGCCTTCCACCCCCAGAGTAGCCACTCGACGATCGAATAATGATTCTCGAATCAAACATACGATTAACAGGTTGTTCATCGGAATGAGCGATTTGCTGCATCAGCACTTCCACCGCAGTGGAACATATTCCTTCGATGTCCTGCTCGGCCGTGGTGATTCCAAAGGCGGGAAAATCTCCAATACGGTCATTGTCATAACCGGTCACTGCCAGATCTTTCGGAACGCGAATGCCATGTTCCAGCCCGGCGGCAATGACCTCCATGGCATACAGATCATTGGTGCAGATGATGGCATCCGGCAGTGTGCCGTTGGGAAACAGGCGGATGCAAAACCGGTAAACCGGCTTGTCCACCCGATCGTAAAGCCGGGCATCCTGCTGAACCGTGATTCCTATGATTTCATCGGCTGTTTCCAAATTTAGTTGCGGCCAGACGGCGAAAAACTCTTCTTCGCCTAATGTTAGCCATTTTCCCCGTGATTCGACAGCCTTTCGGAACCCCTCCACACGCTGGCTGATGGTGCGGGCACGATCCGGGGAGAGATGTGCAAACGAGGAAACAAGCTGAAAAATCCGGCGATGCCCAAGATTTATCAAATGGCGGGTCAACCCTTGAAATGCCTCACCCACGTTGTCGCAAATCAGCGGAATATTCGGACGGAAGCCTCCATTTACGGAAACCACGGGAATGCCCGCCTGCATCAGTTCAGCAACGTGTTCCTCCTGAAAAACATCCTGAATGTGCGAAATGAGCACTCCCTCCACCCTCGCACGGATGATCTCGGCAAGGGTGCGGTCAACACTTCCGCCATACCAATTCATATCCATGGCCAGGTAATCGTAACCCTTCACATTCACCATGCGGGATAGCGCTTGGTTGGTCTTGTGCGCCGCTTCGATGCCCGCGCCGAAATGAACAATGGCAATGAGGTTGCTTCGACCCGATTTCATGGCCTGTGCACCGCGATGGGGCCGGTAATTGAGCTGTTCCGCAATTTCCAGGACCTTGTTGCGCGTGGACATTTTGTAGCGATCGGCCAGTTTCCCACCCAAAATATGGGAAACGGTTTCCCGGGAGACCCCGGCTTTCTCGGCGATCATCTGCAAGGTGGGGATGGCCAGGGCTCGCTTGGTTGCTGGAGTCTTCACAACGGTGTGATAAAACATAAGTGGATTGGAAATTTCGAGGAAAATCGCGGAATTCACGCAGACAGCCCATGGAGAGGGAAACTCTCCCGGTCCATCAGGCAATTTTCGTCGATGTCGATCACCGGATGCCAGGTCAAAAGGTCATAATGAGTCGGAGCGCTCACTTCGCCGCCGAGGGTGATACTCGTGCCGATTCCCCAGTGGATCGTTCCGACAACTCCCTCATCGATCAGCATGTCGCCGGTCAAAACGGCGTTCGGATTCAACCCGATGCCAAGCTCCGCCACATTGTAAACCGATGGATCCCCGATGGCCGCCCAATGCCTCTCTAGAAAATCCGCCTGCTCACCCCCGTGGATCCCGGTGATTCGTCCTTCGCGCACCGTGCATACCACCGGCTCCCGAAGAATGCCGATCCCAAGATACGGGATACTGGCATCCGCCACGATCACGCCTTCGGCACTGCCTGTGACCGGGACCACATTCACTTCGATGGTGGGAATCGGAGCCAGATGTCCCGGCCCAGGCACACCGGTCAGCACATTGACCGGCCGCGCGGTGATGGAAAAAGTCATATCCGTCCCGGCAGCCGAACGAACCTGCACGCGGTTCCCGCGGGTCAAACATTCGCCAATCCGGCGGCACAAGGGAATAACCTTGGTGAAGTCGGTGTCGAGTAAAGCCGGCGAAGTGAGCACCCGTTCATTGTGCGCCGTCATCAAAAGAGCCCTCGCCCCCAGTCGCAGAGCCTCTTTCATGGCCCGGGTGTGGGTGATGGAACGACTGACCGGCGAAAAAATCACCCGGGCATTGCGCATGACCTCCGCCGCCTCGGCG
>JBGSSC010000184.1:0-7056 GCA_041737265.1 Terrimicrobiaceae bacterium
CACTGAAGAACCTCGTAGACCAACTGGAAAACTCACGGACCAACCAGCAGGACTCGAAGTCAAAGGCGGCAACGTATTACGAGGCGAAGAACGCCTACAACCAAGCCAAGCAGATCCTTCAGGCAGCCGAGGTTCGCCTGAACACCGAAACGCTTCAGCGAACCATGCCTCAGAGGCCGGTCACCATCTGGGAATATGCTGAGACCGCAGAGGCCCCTTCGCGGCCCAAGGTGGGATTGAACATCGCACTCGGCGTCGTCGTGGGAATCGTCTTCGGTGTGGGTCTTGCCTTCTTCATCGAATACCTCGACACCAGCGTCAAAACGATGGAGGACGTTGAGAATTTCCTTCAGATGCCTGTTCTCGCGGTCATTCCAAAAAACATTTCCGTGCTCAAGGATGAAAAGCCGGATTGTCCGGATGCCGAGGCCTACCGGATTCTGAGGACGAATATCGAATTTAACCGCAAAACGCCCGACGCCAATGCGTTCACCGTGGTGAGTGGCGGAGCGGGTGAGGGCAAGACCACAACGCTGACCAATCTCGCCTACACCTTCGCTCAGGGCGGCTATAATACCTTGATTGTGGACGCGGACTTGCGCCGCCCCGCACAGCACCGGATGTTCAATGTCAGCAACGAAGTCGGACTTTCTGACCTCCTGAGTGGACGGGTCGAACTCGAGGAAGTCGTCAAACAAACGAATATCGACAATCTGTTTCTGCTGACCAGCGGCCCGCTGCCGACCGATGCCGTCGGTATTCTCAATTCGCAACGCATGGTGGACTTCATGGAAGATGTTAAGAACCGCTTCGACGCGATCTTCTTTGATTCCCCTCCGATTCTCGGAGTGAGTGACGCTTCAGTTCTCGCCAGCGCGGTGGACCTTACGATCGTCGTCGTGCAGCACCGCAGGTTTCCCCGTGCGATGCTCCAGCGAGTGAAAAACAGCGTTATCAACGTCGGTGGGAATATCCTTGGAGTTGTGCTCAACAACGTCGACACCCGGCACGACCAGTATTACGAGTACTACACCAGCTACTACAACTACTACAACAAGCCGCGCAAAGGTGAGCGCCGCCGGACCACCATGACGACTCAGTCCCCTGCAGAAGGCACGCAGGCCGCCGCAGGAACGCCGAAAGGCGATCACGGAGAGTACTAAATTATGAAAAAGATTACCCTGCTTTTGGCAACAGCCCTCGTGCTCGCGCTTGCCGGTTCCAAGGTTGCCGCGCAAGACGTGGTTCTTCGCGCGGGAGACATTGTTGAAGTCCGGATTGGCGGAGTCCCAGGCGAGGAGATCGGCCAGGTTGCCGGGAGTTACACGGTGGACGGGCAAGGAGACATCAACATGCCCCATATCGGCAAGATCCGGGCCCAAGGCCTCACGCAGGACCAACTTCAATCGGCAATCGAGAATTCCTACCGCTCCCAGCAAATCTACACCAATCCCTCCATCACAATCAGTGTACCCGGCGCCCGGTTTGTCGACGTGGGAGGGGCTGTGCGGGGGCCATCACGCGTGCCGTATACCCCGGACCTCACGGTTCTGGGGGCGGTCACTGCCACTGGCGGCTTTACGGAATATGCGAACCAGTCCCAAGTCCGTTTGCTCCGGGATGGTGGAGTGACAACGATCAACGTCAAAGATGTCCGCAAGGATCCTTCAAAAGACGTGCTGCTGAAGCCGGGGGATAAAATCGAAGTTCCTCAGAGCTTTTGGTAATGGCAATGGCTCAAGCGAGAGCCAGCACAATTTCGTCGGCGAGAGACCTGGCTTTGCGGGTCAGGTGAATCCGCCCATCTGCGGAGGTCAACAACCCCTCCTTGATGCAGTTCGCGACACTCTCTTTGCGTGCGAAATCCGAAGGAACTCCTTCCCTGGTGCGCAGCCCGAGAGCCAACCGTTCGAGCCGCAGATCAGCCAGTGAGAGGACCTCACGGGAGACCGATGGCGATCTTTCCGACAGGCAGCTTTCCACATACAAACGGGTATCGGAGATATTTGCAGACCGCACACCAAGAACCGTTGAAACGGCGCTTGGCCCAAGGCCCAGGTAGTCGTTTCCCCTCCAATACGCACAATTGTGGAGACACTCCCTTCCCGGCAGGGCGTAGTTTGAGGTTTCGTATTGTTCAAATCCCGCCCCCTCCAGAAATCCCATCGCCGACTCGAAGAGCTGGATATCCAGATCAGGATCCTCATTGAGTTCGCCCTTCTCGAGTCTGAGGAAAAATTCCGTGTCCTCCTCGTATGTGAGCGAGTAGGCAGAGATATGTTCCGGCCTCAAGCCTACCGAATTATGCAGGGTTTGCTCCCAGTCTTTGGAGGTTTGCCCCGGGATGGCAAAGATGTGATCGAGGTTGATATTTTCAAAACCGCTTGAGCGAAGGACATCGTAACTCCGCAGGGCAGCCTCGGCTGTATGTGTTCGCCCGAGCGCAAGGAGCAGCCCCGGCTCCCAGCTTTGAACTCCTAGGCTGGCACGATTGACCCCGAGCGACCGCAGCAGGGAGGCTTTGGATGCAGGGATAGTCGAGGGGTTCATTTCAACGGTGAACTCCGTGACGCCGGAGAAGTCGAAAATTCCATAAAGCCCCTCGATGAGCGTGCGCAAGTGGCGGTTGCCGAGGGCGGTGGGTGTCCCCCCGCCGAAGAAGACCGTCTGCGGCGATACGGTTCCCCGGTGGGTTGATGCCTCGGCGAGGACCGCCTCAACAAACGCATCGAACCCTCCTTCCGACGCCTCGCTCTTGTAGAAACTGCAATACGGGCAAATCTTTGCGCAAAACGGCACATGCACGTATAAATGGCGGATCATCGTGAAACTCAGTAAGCCAGACCAGACAACATCTCCAGCATGAAGCATGCTGTTTTAATTGTTTCCGTGATGCTCATTGTCACGGCGCTCGCCGAGGGAAACGAGCCTCCCCCACTCCCCGATCCCACGGTGTATTATGCGCTCGAAGCGGACTCCGTAGGGGTTGGGCGCCGGGCGAATGCCGCTCTGGTCAAGAGGATGGTGGATTCCTTGGTGATGACTGTGACTTCCAAACCAACCGTCGCGGAAGCGTGGAGAAGCCTTGTGAAGCCGGACGATGTCGTGGGGATCAAGGTTTCCTCGGGAGCCGGCATTCTGGGCGGCACACGTCCCAGTGTGGCTGAGGCGGTCGCCTCCGGACTGCGGGATGCGGGACTTCCAAGGCAGCAGATCATCGTGTGGGATCGCAATCTGGCGGACTTGATGGCCTGCGGCTACCGCCGGGATGCGGACACCTATACTCTCGCAGGGATCGATCCGCACGATGGTTACGACTCCAAAGCCGCACTCAGCGCCCCCGTCCTCGGGAAACTCATCTGGGGCGACAGCCGGTTCGGAGAGCGGGTCGGAGATCGCTTTTCCGATATGCTCTCAGCCCCCCCACAGCTCAGCAACAAAAGCTACTACGCCAAAATTCTTTCCTCACGGATTTCGAAAGTGGTTCATATCCCCTCGGCAACGGACAGCTTTCTTACGGGCATCAACGGGGCCCTTGCGGGCATGACCCTCCCGAATTTGGACAACTGGCGCCGGTTTACAAAAGCTCCCGAGCATGGCGATCCCTATCTTGCGGAGATTTATTCGGATGAGATGATCCGGGGGAAGGTCCTTCTCACAATCCTTGACGCGCTCATCATTCAATACGCGGGCGGGCCATACGCCAACCCCAACTTCTCCGTGGACAAAGGCGCGATCTACGCCAGCAAAGATCCGGTGGCCATCGACTCCACCCTCCTTGACCTCGTCGAGGAGATCCGCAAGGAAAGCAAACTTCCTTCCGTGCGGCCTATGGCAGGCTATATCGAGAGCGCTGCATCCCTTGGGCTGGGAACAATGCCTTCCTCTCAAACACGGGCGGTCCGCGTTGGCGGAGAGGCTCCCTAATCCGGCTGGAGCCGGTGCCAAGAGCGGGTTTGCTGGCAAGGGGACCCGGTGAAAAGAGGGTGCCAGCGCCGCCGGATTAGAAAATTGTTGTTCAGGACGCACAGGATTCAAGCGATAAGGGACTAATGCCAACACCGGGCGACGTCTTTCCTTGGAAACTGCTGAAAAAAGTATCCCGATCGTTCTACCTGACCCTGCGCATGCTCCCGTCTGAGGTGCGGGAATCCATTTCGCTCGCATACCTTCTTGCCCGCATGTCGGACACCGAGGCGGATGGAGCCGAAACACCCGGCGAACGGGAATTGCTCTCCCGGCGCGAAGAAATCCTCACACTTCTAAGTCAATCCCCCGACCGCCAATGCATCACGGAGGTCTGGCAGACAATCCGGGAAGGACAGGACTTCGACAAAATGCGCTTTCATCCCAAAGGCAGCCCCCCCCTTTCCTTCGAAGAGCTCGACCGCTACACCTATCTTGTTGCGGGCTCAGTCGGTGAATTCTGGACCAGCCTTTGCGCGAATAAACTCTCCTCGTTTTCATCCCTGCCTCAGGATCAAATGTCCGACTTGGGCATCCGCTTCGGCAAAGGCCTCCAGTTGGTAAATATTCTGCGTGACCGCGCGAAGGATGCCCGGGCCGGAAGAATCTATGTGACGCAGGAGCAAATCCCCGCGACGCTTGCAGCTGCCGCTGCCAATCTCAATTCAGCGGAAGTCTACTGTCGTGCGATCAGGCCGCGCAGTTTGAGGGCGGCATGTCGTTTGCCCGTCATTCTGGCCCGGGAGACTCTGGCACTCATCGAACGCGAACCCTTGGCACAAAGGGTGAAAGTCCCCCGCTGGCGGGTCTGGATATCCTTGCTCCGTGCTCTGATCTCCTAGCCCGCTGCGGCGGATTTTTTGCGGCGTTCTCCAACTAGGACCCCTCCCTTAATCCTCAGCCTCTCAAATCCCGCCAGGCAGACGCCAACGGCAGCCAGAGCAATGATCATCCCGCCAAACCCCAGTGCAGCCCGCTCCACATAGCAGGTCCAAATAAATTGACCGACACAAAGGACCGCAACGAAAAGAAGGGACGGCTTGCGTCCAATGACTCCCACTACAAAAACCCCCAGTGGTGCACCCAGACAGACAACGGGCGCAGCGGCGAGCCAGTTTTCGAAGACACCGGTTTGAAGCCCGGTTGTCAGATTCTTAACGATAATTCCGAGCACCGAAACGAAAGCCATGATGACAACCGAGGTGGGGATCGCAATCTTGAGGTCGGCGCGGCAGAGCAGGACGAGCGCGGCGTAGAGGACCATGTCAATGCCAACACCTGTAACCGCAGCAACGGTGGCGCCGGCAGTGAAGCCCAATCCCAGCCCCACACGAAAATCCCAGTGTTCATCAAAATCGGTCATCCCGACATGAGCTGCGATTTCACCAATCCGGAAAAGGTGGAGCACGCCAAAGCTCGCCCAGATCACAGCAAAGATGAGTTTGATCCAGAGTTCAGGAACCAAAGGGGCAATAAACCAAATTCCGAGTGGCGTTCCAAAAAACGCGCCAACCATGGCGCCTTGCAGCATTGCCCAGGCCAGGGGCTGACGTCGTGCCAGGATGAATATCGAAGCGCTGGTCATGCCAATCGACTGGACGGCAAAACTGAAGTCCCGCCCGAGAGTCGCAGGCAACTCAAAGAGCAGGACCAAAATCGGGAAACCAACCGTACCCCCGCCCATCGGAGTCGAGCCCGCAACATAACTTCCCAGAGCCATCGCCAGGGCAATAGGCCAATGCGTGCTCACGACCTCCCACCGGCCATGGCCAAAAACCAGCCAGCACCAAACCGAGTAAAACGCCGCCAGCCAGACAAACCAAACCCAGAGATGATGCTTGCGAGGCTGTTGGATGGACATTGGTGGGCAAGCAAATACCGGCTGCCTGCCGGCAAGGCAAGCCGCTCTCCCCTGCGCCCCGGCGTCACGTTCTTTCTCAGGGATTTTGCGAAGCAAAATTATCTGATCCGGCGGCACCGGCGGCTGTTTCTCAACGGGTCCCCTTGCCCACACCCACACCGTGCCACCGGCTCCCGCCGGATCAGGTAAACTCTGCGGGAAGAAATGGCTCCTTCCGCGGCTTGGCGAAAAGATGGCCCTGGGCGAAGTCGATTCCAACTTCGCGGATGATCTCAAGCTGCTCGCGGGTTTCGACAAACTCGGCGACCGTGCGGATGCCCAGCACATCGGCGATGCCTTTTACCCCCTTGATCAGTGCAAGGTGGAATGGCTCGTGCTGGATGTCCCTGATGAATGTGCCATCAATCTTGATGAAGTCGATGGGTAGGCTCTTAAGGTAGCTCAGGGAAGAAAACCCGGATCCGAAATCATCGAGGCCGAAGCGACATCCGATTTCCTGCAACCGGCGGATCGCACCCGAGGCGGACTGCAGGTTGGCGATGAGATCGTCCTCGGTAATTTCAAAGAGAATCCTTCGCGGCTGAATGCCGGAATCCCCGATCATGTGCTCGATGAAGGAAACATAATCCGGGTCGGCAAAAAGCTGCCCGGAAATATTGATCGAGACGGTGAGGTGAGGGTGCGATGCGAGGGATTCGAAGGCCCGGGCGATCACGAAGCGGTCCAGCCGCTGCATCTGCGCCGAGCGCCGCATCGCCTCAAGAAACACAGGCGGCGCAACCGAGTTGTCACCCTCCCCATACCGCAAAAGGAGTTCCTGCGCGAAACACGAGCCATCCACAACCGAAACCACCGGCTGAAACCAGAGCTGCAACGACCCGTCACGCATCGCATCCCGGATGCGTGATGACCAGTCGATATCCGCTATCAGTCGCGCGATGGCACCGGTCTCAGGCGTGTGGATCTCCACGCAGTTGCGTCCGCGGGCTTTGGCCGCGTAGCATGCTTCGTCGGCAAAACCCATCACTTCACTTGCTGTGTGCCGGCCGTCAATTGCGGCAAGTCCGATCGATGCCCCGACCCGGAGGGTCCGCTGCCCGGCGACGTAGACAAGCTCCTCGAGAGCCTCCCGCAATGCCTCCGCCCTTTCGCGGGCATCATGCAACGCACACCCGGGCATCACCAAAACGAATTCATCCCCACCGAATCGCACAAGCGAATCCTCGGCA
>JBGSSC010000225.1:0-10826 GCA_041737265.1 Terrimicrobiaceae bacterium
GCACTCCGCCAAGCACTCCGCCAAGCACTCCGGAGCCGCCTGCCGAGGTGACACCTACACCGTCCAAGCTGAAAATTCCTCAGGTCGCACCAGTAACTGCTGCGACGACCGCTATTCCTCAGAAGAGACAGCCATTCCGGATGGTACCCTTTTTCAGGAGGAAACAATCGCCTCCTCCACAACCGGACGGACCGCCTCCTGAACTCCCTGGCACCCCTGGCAACGTATCCGTTGAGAGGAAAGGACCCGTCGTTGAGGAAGCATTGCCGACCGATGAAAAAAAAGAAATCCATGGCCCTGCCGATCTTCCTGTAGAGCCCCCGGGCGAAGTCAGCGACCCCTCCAAAAACCCGGAGTCCGCTTTGGACCCAGCGCTGAAGCCGGTCGTCGAGCCCCGGGCGATTCCCGAGCCGCAGGTTGTGGCGGAACCCGTGCCGGATGAAGCCGGTAAGCCGGAATTGGAGAGCGATGAAGAAAGTGTCGATGCGTCCGAAGCCCGCTTGCTGCCGGTTGAGCACCTCGAAAAAGAACATAAGGAGAAGCCGCTGGCTTGTGAGGAAAGGCTGCAGGAAATTTTCATGACCGAGGAGCGGGTCGGTGTGGAACGGGCCTTGGAGCTGTGCGGCGGTTTGCCCGGCATCCACTCCTGTATTCTCGCGAAGGGCTCCCTAGTGGTTGCGGCGCACAATGCGCCGGCGAATCTCGACCTTGTCTCCCTCACGGCCAATGCCACAGCATTGCTTGATGCCGTTCGAGCCTCCTCGATGAAGATGGGGCTGGGCGAGATTCCGGCCGTCACGATTCATTCCGAGAAGGGCCCCGTCAGCTTCTTCCACGCGGACGATCTCGCGATGCTTGTCCTTCATGCCGACCGGGGCTTCGTCCCCGGCGTACGCGAGCGTTTGCATGACGTGATCACGGCTTTGGGCCGTGCGAAGCTTCCCCTGCCTATTGAAGGGTCTCCTCAATGATCGATCTCATGCAAAAAGGCGGCCCCCTGATGTGGGTCATATTGGTCTGCAGCGTGGCCGCGCTAGGGGTCTTTCTAGAAAGGATCGTTGCTTTCCACCGGGCTTCGATAAATACCGGGGACATGCTGCGAGGGCTGGCGAGCGTGCTCCGGAGGGGGGATTTCGCCGAGGCTCTCCACGAATGCGCGGCAACTCCCGGCCCTGTGGCAAGAGTTGCGCATGCCGTGATCCTCAGGCATGAGCTGCCGCGCAATGAGCTTCGCGATGTGGCCACGGAAGCCGGTCAGTTGGAAGTTCCCAAGCTGGAGAGAAACCTGCCGATCCTTGCAGCCATGGCCTACATGACGCCCTTGATCGGCTTGCTCGGCACAGTCCTCGGGCTCTTGCAGACATTCCAGTCTATTTCTGTCCAGGGCGGAAACTCCACGGCGACGGACATCGCCGCCGGAGTTTACACAAGCCTGCTTTCCTCAGCCGCCGCGCTTGCTGTGGCAATCCCTGCCTTCCTTGCCTATGGATTCCTTTCATCACGGGTGAACGACTTTTTGCGCGATATGGAACGTGCGGGCATCGAGCTTCTTGCCGTGCTCGATGAGGTGCGCTCCAGGAAGCCCTCGCGGTGAAGCTGCGGAGATCACCTTCCATCCCCCCGGCGATCTTGTTCGCGGTACCGGTGATCCAATTGCCCCTTCTGCTGCTCTTTTTCCTGCTGCCGAAATCCTCCATGCTCCTGCAGCCAGGAATTTCGGTATCGGTTCCGGATTCCCCGTTTGTGCTGTCGCCCCGCCAGGACCCTGCTGTCGTCACGGTACCCCCTCCTCCTTCGTCTTCGCTGTTCTTTTCGGGGCTGCCAACGGATATCGACGGACTGAGAACCTCCCTTGAAGGGCTCGGCAGCCGCTCACGGACGATTGTGGTCCGCGCCGACCGCCGGGCTCCCTACGATCGCGTTGTGCAGGTTATGAATTTGGCGCTGGAGATGGGCTTCCCCGTGGTCCTGGCAACTACCGAGGAGCGTGCCGCACCATGAAACCCGCCGAGGGTCTCAACCTTCTTTTTGAGTGGCCGTCCCGCCATTCCGTTCATATCGGGTTACCGCTGGCGCTTGTGGTTTCGGCCCTGCTCCATGGAGGAGGAATTGCGGCATTTCAATTGATGCCGCCAAAAAGCCCATCAGGAGAAAGGCGGTCGGCCGCAGCATACGTTCTCCCTTCCGGCCTGCCTGCCGCGACATACCTCGAACGCATCATCGCAGCAACCGACCCCGCCCTTTTTTCTCCCGTGGCCTTGGAGGAAAGAGACCTCAAGAATTTTCCTGCTGCCAAGTATTCCGCATCCTTCGATACCTGGGAGCCTTCGTTGGAGGGTCCCCCGCCTGTCCGGCCGGTCGCACTTTCGCCTGTCGCCACGTTCGGCCCGGTCCGGAAGCCGGCTCCCCCCCCGGATTCCCCGTCGGGGCCGACATTCACTCCGCCCACAAAGCTGTCTTTTTCCGGAGGCCTGCAGGGCCGTGGGTTCTCTCTGGCCGAATCCACGACCTTCTCGGCACCGCCGCGCCAGAACCTCCTCCCCGCCGAATTTCTTGTGGCCGCCGCACCGGACGGACGCGTGCTCCATGCCTTCCCCCTCACCTCCAGCGGGAATGAAGACCTGGATCGCACGGCCCTCGCGGGTATCCTGGCGGGAAAATTTTCGGAATCCACAATTTCGTCTCCCGCGTGGGGCCTCGCAACCTTCCTGTGGGGGAGCGACGTTTCCCGGGAAACCCGGTAATGCGCGCCTCGCTCCCAACACTAGTTGTGCTTTATGTGCTGGTTTTTCTTGCCCTCGTTTTTGCCGTTTGGATATTCTACGAAATGATCCGAAGCCTGACCGAACGCCGCATCCTCAACGGCAAATGCCGCTGCGCAATCTGCGGGCTGATTTATCCCGGCAGCAACGGGGCGCAGCCCGCACGGTGTCCCCGCTGCGGCACACTTAACGAAAACCAAAAAATCCAACTGTTTTAAATTATGGGAATGTGGATCGGCAGAAACCGCAAAGCGCGGGTAACCTACGGCTTCGACGAGATTGCTCTCGTGCCGGGCAACGTCACCATCAACCCGAACGAGGTCGATATCTCGTTCGTGATACCGCGGCGTGACGCGGAACCCATCAAGCTGGCAACGCCCATCCTGGCGAGCGCAATGGACGGCGTGGTGGATGTGGCCTTTGCAATTCAGATGGGCAAGTTGGGGGCACTTGCCGTCCTGAACCTCGAGGGGGTTCAAACCCGCTACGAAAATCCATCGGAGGTGCTTGCGGAAATCGTGGCTTCCGACAAGGACCACGTCACGTCTCTCATACAGAAAATCTACACCCAACCGATTCGTGAGGAACTTATTGCGCGCAGGATCGAAGAGATCAAAGCCGCGGGCGTCATCGCGGCGGTGAGTTCGATTCCGCAAAAAGCAGAGCGATACGGAGCCATTGCCCAGGAGGCGGGAGCCAATCTCTTCGTTGTCCAGTCCACAGTCTCAACAGTCCGGCATATCTCCACGGAATATGAGAGCCTCGATATCCGCGGGTTCTGCGGCCGGATGCGTATTCCAGTGATCGTGGGCAACACGGTCACCTACTCGGCCACGCTGGAGTTGATGCAAACGGGCGTCGCAGGCGTCCTCATCGGTGTCGGTCCCGGTGCCGCCTGCACTTCGCGCGGGGTGCTCGGACTCGGAGTCCCGCAGGTGACCGCGACGGTCGATTGCGCTGCGGCACATGATCAATATTTCAAACAGAGCGGGCGTTATGTTCCCATCATCACCGACGGCGGGATGAGCAAGGGAGGCGATGTCTGCAAGGCTCTCGCCTGCGGTTCGGATGCCGTGATGGTCGGCAGTGCCTTCGCCAAGGCAAAGGAGGCTCCGGGACAGGGCAACCACTGGGGGATGGCCACTCCCCATGCGAACCTGCCCCGCGGTACCCGCATCAAAGTGGGAGTCACCGGCAGCCTGCAGCAGATCCTTTTCGGCCCCGCAGAGGTGGATGACGGCAGTCAGAATCTCGTGGGAGCCATCACGACCTGCATGGGCAGCGTCGGTGCCGCAAGCATCCGGGAATTCCAGGAAACAGAAATCATCATCGCCCCTTCGATCAAGACCGAAGGCAAGCTTTTCCAAGTCGTTCAAAACGTCGGAATGGGAACAAAATAAATTTTTTATTTGCCAAGGGAGCGAAGTTTGCAGTGACTCTCCCCCCAACAAATTTTAAAGGGACTTGAAAGCATGATGAATGACCGCAGAGTGGTAGTGACCGGCATGGGTATCCTTTCGCCGATCGGCAATGATCTCACGACGTTCTGGACCAACCTCTCAACGGGGAAGAACGGAATCGGAGAGATCACGGCCTTCGATACCTCCCGCCACGACTGCAAAATTGCGGGTGAAGTGCGCGGGTTTGAACCCGCCGGGTGGTTTGTAAATCCAAAAACAGCAAAACGCACCGACCGGTTTACCCAACTGGCTGTTGCCGCCGCGAAAATGGCGTTGGAAGATGGATCACTCGATCCGGCGACGACTGACAGGCTGAGGTTCGGCGTGATGATCGGCAGTGGCATCGGGGGCCTCCGGAGCATGGAGGACGAATGTAGGCGGCTCTTCGAACGCGGGCCCTCGCGAACCTCGCCATTCACGATCGCGATGATGATCAGCAACATGGCCAGTGGGATCATCTCCATGGAGCACGGCCTCGGCGGCCCGAACATGTGCATTGTAACCGCATGCGCCACGGCCAACAATTCGATCGGAGAAGCGTGGCGAACCCTCAAATTCGGAGATGCGGATATCTTCCTTGCTGGTGGCTGTGAGGCGACAATCACCCCTCTCGGTATCGCCGGTTTCACTGCCATGAAAGCCCTCAGCATGCGCAACGACGACCCTGCTCATGCTTGTCGTCCGTTTGACAAAGACCGCGACGGATTCGTGATGGGCGAAGGAGCGGGGATCCTGCTGCTCGAGGAACTCGAGCATGCTAAGAAGCGCGGTGCCAGGATTTATTGCGAACTGGCTGGCTATGGGTGCACCGCCGACGCCTTCCACATGACCCAACCGCAGCCGGACGGCCAGGGAGCGGCGCGGGCGATGAAAATCGCGATGGACCATGCGCAGGTAAACCCTTCGGAAATCGACTACATCAACGCCCACGCCACCTCAACCCCGCTCGGGGACATTTGTGAGTCGAAGGCCATCAAGCTTGCCTTGGGAGAACATGCAAAAAAGACGATGGTCAGCTCCACCAAATCGATGACCGGCCACCTCTTGGGTGCGGCAGGTGGTGTTGAATTTGCGGCCTGCGCCCTTGCCATCCAGCATGGACTTGTGCCACCCACCATCAATTTGGACAATCCGGACCCTGAGTGCGACCTCGACTGCGTGCCCAATGTCGCCCGTGAGGCGAAGGTCCGCATCGCCATCAGCAATTCCTTTGGCTTCGGGGGACACAACGCCACCCTTGTCCTGAAGGAATTCCAAGGGTAGGGAAACCTCTGAGGGGGCAACACCCCATTGTTGCCAAAAGCTCAGGGATTTTCGGGCAACCACTTCGGAACGAGCCGGACCACCTCCTCCTCCGCCTCCTCCCGCCCGAACAACTTCGTCTATTATCCCGAGCACGAAGTTTACTATAACCCTGGCTCAAGCAGGTATTCATGGGTCGAAGACGGAAGCTGGGTGACAAGCCAGGCGCCACGCGACATCCCGGCCCAGCGGGTCCTGGCCTCACGCGCAATGAGCATAGACGGTTACGAGTCACCCTCCCAACATTACGCCGAGTATGTTCAGGCCGACCGCGGCTACGTGGAACGCAGGACTACTATTGACACCCGGGAAGATGCATACCCCCGGTATCGCCGCGTGCAGTACCGGCGGTGAAATGACCTCCTGATGCGGCAGGTGCCCGTGCCAAGGATAGGCATGCCGGCTATTGGAAACCGGTGGGAGACGCCCTCTAATGCCCGATATAAGTCCGGCAGGCCGCCCTCTCCTCAGGCGCGCCCCATGTAGGAGCCGGTCCGGGTGTCTATCTTCAGCAATTCCCCCTCTTTGATAAAAAGCGGAACCTGAATGATCTTCCCGGTCTCAAGGGTTGCCGGCTTCTGGACGTTGTTGGCACTGTCCCCGCGCACTCCCTCCGCCGATTCGGTCACACGCAGGCTGACGGAAGCGGGAAGCTCAATCTGCGCGGGACGGCCCTCGATGCTCAGCACCTCAACTTTAAGATTTTCCACCAGATAATCCTTAGAGTCGGCGACCAAATCCTCCTGCAACGTGATCGTCTCGTAGGTTTCAGGATCCAGAAAATGGTAGCCTTGGGGATCTTTGTAACTGAACTCAAGCTGGGTGCGACTCACGTCAACCAGCTCGATTTTTTCCGTCGAGGAAAACCGGACATCGGCCGATTTCCCGGTATTGATGTAGCGGATGATGGCCTGCACGAAGGCGCGCAGGTTGCCGGGAGTGCGGTGTTGAACATCGAGGACGATGGCAGGGTTTCCGTTGTAACGGATTGCCATGCCTTTTCTGAGATCATTTGCGAGGGCCATAAGTGGGTTGCTGTTGAAAGCAGAGAGTCGAGTGGCCCGGGCCTGCGGACAAGACAAATTGCAGGCCACCCCTTCTCTCCCAGGATTCCCATTCCAGAGAAGGCCGTTGATTCTATGTCCGACAAGCTGCCAGCGAGGCACTGCCTCAGACCAACACCAGCGCGAAAGCGCAACCTTCCATTGGGCAACTCGAAAGTGCCGCCGGGAGGCAACCAAGCCATGTTTGAAATTTTCCGCCGCTCGTTGTTTTCAGCCCCACTTCCCAGTGCCTCGCTGAAAGACTTTTCGCTGCGAAAAGTCATATAGATTCCTTGAGGGAGATAGTGGGTGAACAGAGAAAACGCAAAACTTGACTCCAATGCTTCCTGTTTTGGAATTCAAGGAATCTAAAGGATCTTCATCCGGGAGAGGTCCTGTGAGTCGACGATGCCGACCGGACGGTTGTTTTCGTCCACGACGACCAGATCGTCGACCCGGTGCTTCTGGAGCACGTGCAGGACTTCGGCTGCCAGTTTGTCCCTGGGGATTGTCACCGGTGAGCGGGTCATAAAGTCCGAGACGGGGCGGGATGCAATGTCCGGAACCACAGGAAAGTGGCGTGCAAAGTCCCCGTGGGTGAAGATGCCCTCCAGTTCGCCTGCAGGCCCGACAAGCACGGCCGCGCCCGCCCGAACCGCAGTCATAGTCCGGACGACTTCCAGCACAGGCGCGGAAGGAGATGCCAGCGCGAGCTGGTCGGCAGGACGCATGATATCGCTTACCCGCAGGAGCAGGCTCTGTCCCAAGCGGCCACCGGGATGGAACTTTGCAAATGCCTCCTTGTCGAATCCCCTGGCCTCAAGAAGGACCATCGCAAGCGCGTCACCAAGGACGAGCATCGCCGTCGTGCTCGAGGTGGGTGCCAGATTCAGAGGGCAGGCTTCGCGCGAAACGGAAGCGTCGAGGACGGCATCCGCCGACTTGGCGAGCGTCGAAGCCGGGTTGCCCGTGATCGCTATGATCCCGACCTGAAAGCGTGCGAGCGCGGAGAGAATATTGACCAGTTCCCCGGTCTCCCCGCTGTAGCTCAGCGCAAGCACGGAATCCCCGTCGCAGACCACACCAAGGTCGCCGTGGAGGGCGTTCAGCGAATTCAGAACGACTGCCGGTGAGCCCGTGCTCGTCAGAGTGGCCGCGATTTTTTCTCCAATATGGCCGCTCTTTCCCACTCCAAGGACAACAATTTTGCCCCGGGCCTCGACTGTGGAACGCAAGATCCCGACGGCCCTCGCAAAGCCATCACCCAGCCGTTCTGAAACGGAGCGGAGTTCCTCGATCTCCAATTCAATGACCCGGCGTGCCTTCTCAATGGTATCCATCACGAGGGAGTGAGGGATACCAGAGCCGGGCCCAGAGGGACCGGCATTTGATGAGCCGCATTAGAGTTAACCATGATGCTTTTGGGTTTTAACCCGGGATTGTTACAGCAGGAATCATTTCCCGCACAGTTTGATTCAATGAATGGAAATTTGCTCCTCACATTTTGCGTGGCAAAATGATTCTCATCCGGCGGCGCTGGCAGTCATTTCTCCACGGAAGCCATTGCACCCCGACTCCAAGCCCGGCACCATCTCCGGCAGGATTAAGTGCCGAAATAGCGGTCGCCTGCATCCCCCAGACCGGGAACGATGTAGGCGGAGGAGTTGAGTTCGGTGTCCATCGCTGCGAGGAAGACCGGAATATCCGGGTGACGCTGCCGGAAATGCGTGGCGCCCTGCACACACCCGACCAGGGCGACCAGTGTGAGGCGGGTCGCGCCCTGGTTTTTCAACTCATCGGCAGCATCTCCCGCACTGTTTCCGGTGGCCAGCATCGGATCCACAATAAAAACATCAGAGGCAGCAAGATCCGCCGGCGCCTTGAAGTAGTAGTGTTCGGGAAGAAAGGTCTTCTCGTTGCGGGCCAGTCCAACATGGCCGACACGGGCCTCGGGGAGCACCTGAAGCAGCGCCTCCGCCATGCCAAGCCCCGCACGAAGAATGGGAACGATCGTGATGGGATCACGCAGAGAGTGCCCCTCGCAGGCTGCCAAAGGACTCCGCACCTGGCGCGGTGCAACGGCGAGCCCCCGTGTGGCCTCGAAAGCAACCAATGCGGCAAGCTGGTTGAGAGTCCTTCGGAATAGTTCGGTCGAAGTTCCCGCATCCCTCAGGACCGCAACTCTGGCTTTCACGAGCGGGTGATCGACGACTGTGATTCCTTCAATGGATTGCTTCGACATCCGGTGAAAATTATCAGTTGGGACTGCTACAAGTCGAGACACGTTGACGAGCGGCCCGGTCTGTGGCATCAGGCAGGAATGAAGGCCGTCCTCGTGGTATTGATGACCGCTGCCGCCGCACTTGCGCAGGATGAAAGTCAACTCATGAAGGACGCCATGACAGCCCGGGAGGCTGGTGACCTGACGGGAGCGAAGGCCCTGTTGGAGGCTGTGATATACGCTCATCCCTCGAATGCCCAAGCGCGCAGGCAGTTGGCACTGGTCACTCAAAAGCTGCTCAAGACTCAGGCGCTTCAGCGACAACTTCGGGCCATCGTCCTCCCAAAAGTCGAACTCAACGATGCGTCGGTCCGCGAAGCGTTCGACTACATGATACAACTCATCAACCGCAGCGCAACCGGAGGGTTTCATCTCAACATGGTCTGGTTGGTTCCCGATGATTATCATCAAAACGTTACCCTGCGGCTTGATGGCATCCCCTCCGGCGAAGCTCTGCGCCATGTGGCTGATGCCGCCGGACTTGGCCTCTCTTTCGACGAACATGCCGTGAAGGTCTTAATTCCCATAAAGACCGGGACTCCCTGATCCGCTGGATTACGGTGCTTGAGCTGAGGATTGAAGGCATGGGCACCCGGCGGGATCCGCCTTATTCGCCGCCGGATGAATAATTTTGATGCGCAAATTCGTGACGGCAGGCGGTCCGTGCTCCCAGGAATCGCTCCTTGCACAGATTCAACCTCTTCCTGCAAGCTCCTCCAATGGATCAGCTTCCTCTCGCCAACCAGCTTTTGCCTGAAATGATCCGATTGTTACGAAGGATTTGATCGATACGGGCCTGCAGACCGCCGGGCATGAATGATAAAACCAACTTATTCCGTGGATTCCAGGAGTGAAAGAAGCCTGCTCCCCGAGAGGCAGCTGCTTGCATTCTGCCTCGGCCTTACCGGAGGGATCGCCACGGGCAAGTCCACATTTGCAAAAGCTTTCGCATCATTGACAGGCGCAGAACTATTCTGCGCGGATCGCTGTGTTCACGATCTGCTCGAGAACGATGCCGGGGTCGCCCGCGAGATCTGCAGCCGGATTCACCCTCTGGCCTACCACGATGATGCCACACCGGATCGCGCCCTGATCCGGGAGCAGATTCTGGCCCATCCCGAAAAGAAGGCAGCACTGGAAGAAATCCTCCACCCGCGTGTGCGGATGGCCTGGCAAGCCGATGCCGCGCGATGCCGGAGCGGGGGCAAAGCGTTCGTCGCAGACATCCCGCTTCTGTTCGAAGTCGGGGCCGAAAGCTTTTTCGATGCCGTAATTACTGTGGCATGTTCCGAGGCAACCCGCCTGCACCGCCTTCTTGCAAGGGCCGGAATGAACGAGGCCATTGCAAAAAAAATGATTGCGTCCCAGTGGCCGACAGATACCAAGGTGCAGTTGTCCCAGCATGTGGTCTGGAACGACGGGCTCCTTGAAGCCCTCCACCTCCAAGCTGATTTCCTCGCACGCACCTTCGATGCCCGATCCGCCTTCTTCTGACCAGCCCTCCATTGAACCGGAGGAACTGGCACGCCTTCATTCCCTTCCCTTCACCGAGCTGGTCGCCGAGGCCACAGCGCTGGGACTGCGTGTCCGCACAGAGGCCTCCAGACACTACCTGTGCATGGATATCATCCGCCACAAGCTTCAGAATGGCGGGGTTGCCCATGCGACCGGCCTGCTCGAGCTGAACGGCGAACACGGCATCCTCCGGTGGCCTGCCTTCGGGCTGCGCCCTTCGCCCGAGGACGTCTTTATTCACCGTGACCTGCTCCGGCCTCTCGGCCTCAATGCGGGCCTCATGGTCCGCTGCTCTCTCAAACTCGCTGGCGGCAACGAACGGGGAATTGCCGCAGCAGAGATCCTTACCATCGAGGGGATCCCGGTCGCGGATTGGACATCACCGGTCGGATTTGACAAGCTTACGGCTCTCTTTCCCGACCGACGGATCTTTCTGGAAAGCCCCACCAACCCCGACCTGTCT
>JBGSSC010000330.1:0-2237 GCA_041737265.1 Terrimicrobiaceae bacterium
AGCCGAGCCCATCGAGAGAATGCACACCAAAGTGCCGGCGGAGGGTTTCACCGGCCTGATCCGGAGAGTAGATATACCCGTCGAGAAAGTTGATTCCCGGGATCAAGGCAAGGATCTCCCTCTGGCTCTCGGGCGCTATCGTTTCGGCAGCACTCAGTCGCGCCAACTCGTCAAGTAGAGCGGGCTCATCGGCAACCTCGGTCACCCGCAGCGCGCCTGTGCTCAACTCGCACGAGGCGATGCCGAAGCCTCCCGGCCCGGCACAGACCGAGGCCAGATAATTGGGGGCGCGTTCATCGAGGCCGAAGCTGTCCAAAGTGCCCGCACTGAGGATCTCGGTGAGTTCACGCCGGACGAGCTTGCCGGCCTGAACTTCCCCCACCTGGTCGCAAATCGCGACCCGCCAGCCTGCCGCCACCAGCTTTTCAATGTAGCCTCTCGCCGCGTGGTAGGGCACTCCGCACATGGGCATCTCCCCTCGCTTGGTGAGGGCAACATTGAGCACGGCCGACGCATCCTTGGCATCGTCGCCAAACATCTCGTAGAAGTCTCCGAGACGGAAAAGGAGAAGGGTCTTCGGGGGGAGTTCACGCCGGACCGCCAGATACTGGCGCATCATGGGCGTAGTGGTATCCGCCATGCGCGAAATCAGGCCCCCTCTTCGAAGCGGCCGATATTGCGGAACTTCTGGTAACGGGCGGCCAGCAACTTCTCGGGCGACAGCTTGGAAAGCTCGGCCAACGCGCTGAGAATGGCCTCTTTGAGAGAGAAGGCCGTTGCCTGCGGGTCACGGTGGGCTCCACCGGTGGGCTCGGGAATCACTCCATCGATCGCTCCGAGCTTGAGAACCTCCGCAGCATTGATTTTCAGGGCTTCCGCCGCCTCGGGGGCATACTTGCGGTGCTTCCACAGAATCGCTGCGCACCCCTCGGGGCTGATCACCGAGTAGTAGGAATTTTCGAGCATGAGAACCCGGTCCGCCACCCCGATGCCAAGCGCACCTCCGGATCCACCTTCACCGAGCACAATGGCCACGATGGGAGTCTTTAGAATCATCATCTCGCGCAGGTTCACCGCGATGGCTTCTGCGATGTGCCGTTCCTCGGCGCCGACTCCCGGATAGGCACCGGGGGTGTCAATCAGCGCAATCACGGGCAGGGAAAACTTCTCGGCCAACCGCATGAGGCGCATCGCCTTGCGGTAACCTTCCGGGTGAGGACTGCCGAAGTTGCGAAGCAGATTCTCTTTAACATCCCGCCCTTTTTGCTGACAGATCACCACACAGCGAATTCCCCCGATCGTCGCGAAACCTCCTGGCATCGATGCGTCGTCTCCAAAGAGGCGGTCCCCCTTCAGCTCCATAAAATCGGTGAAGACCTCGCGCACGTAATCGAGTGCGAAGGGCCTCTCGATGTGCCGGGCGATCTGAACACGCTGCCATGCCGTGAGCTTTTCGTAGATGGCGGCGCGGGTGGCGGCGATCTTCTCACGCATCCGGCGCACCTCGGGGTCGAGATCGATGTTTTGTCCGGGCAGGTGCCGGATCAACTCATCGAGCTTCTGCTCGAGGTCCGCCACCGGCTTTTCGAAGTCGAGAATCTGGGTTTTCATGGCGAGGGTCGGAGGGGGTCCATTAACGGATGGTGAACGGCACGCCCCGCGAAACCAGCACAAAAATCTCCTCGAGATCAGCCGGTGCAAGAATCAGGCCGGCCGGCGGGGTTTCCGCACCTTCCGGCATGGCCCGCAAGGAGGCATTCCCCGGAGAAAGCAAAACCACCCGTTCGCAACCTTCGAAGTCTTTTGTCCCGAAGGCCACGCGCTTGCCTTCGCGGCTGGCAAACTTCTCGCCGACTTTGACTTCCTGCACCGATCCAGCCCCAAGCCCGGGAACCGACGCCCCGAGAAGCGGGTAGTCTTTAAAGAAGACGCCGTTGTTGGTGAGAGTGAGAATTTTTTGCTCACGGTCCACAAAGCCCACGATCTGAAGTGTGGGAATGTAGAGCGTTTGTCCGATTTGGAGGTTGATATTCGGGAGGTTGTTGACGCGATAAATCAACTCGGCGTCCGATTTGTTCCGGCTTGCGATGCGGGCGAGTGCATCGCCTTTGACGACAGTGTATGCGGATTTCTCGGGGGAGGGAGCCGGCGAGAAAAGGATCCTGGAATTGACCTCGCCGAGAAGGCGGCGGGCTTCGAGCGCTTTGGGTGAGGCGGGATCCCCGCCAACAATCGCG
>JBGSSC010000367.1:0-4793 GCA_041737265.1 Terrimicrobiaceae bacterium
TATTATCTCACGGCACTCGGTAGGCGTCTCATCACCACTTCGTGCAAACTCCTCCAGTGGCTTGTCCTCCCAAACCTTCAACCCGCGACCGTCTGAAGTCTTGCGCTTTTTGCGCAGGATTTACGCGGTAAGGGACTAAAACTGACGGTCGCGTTGCCAAGTCCGGCTCTCTCGGGTATGAATTCGGGCAACGAATGAGTAACCCGCACGCTGCGGAGCCGGGAGGCCCGCCAACACCGGAGCGTCCCCGATGGCTCCGGCATGCCTTGAGCGCTCTCCAGATTGCCGTGACGGTGGGACTGCTCATTTGGCTGTTCCGTGACGCCTCCCGCCGCGAGATGATGCTTGAGGCACTCAGGAATGCCGACTGGCGCTGGCTGCTTGCCGCCTTCGCGGCGGCAGGTCTCTGCGAGTTTTTCGGCATCCTGCGCTGGCAGCTGTTTTTGCGGATGCTCCACGTCGAGGTGAAGTTCGGAAAGGTGGTTCGGTTGTTTTTCATCGGGGCGTTCTTCAATCAATTTCTGCCTGGCACAACCGGCGGTGATGTGGTCCGCGTGATTTACCTGATGCGCGACCATCCGGAGAGCAAGACGGCTGGGTTCCTGAGCGTTGCGATCGACCGGCTGCTTGCGGTGTTGGTGTTGGTGGTCCTGGGTCTGGCCTTTGCGTGGGGGCGGAGCGAGTGGTTTGCCCAGAGCTTTGCAGTGGGAAACCTGATGAAGTGGTTTGCGATCACGCTTTTTGTCATGCTGGCCGGCCTTGCGGCTTCTTTCATTGTAACGAGCCGGCGTCTGGTGCTGGGGTTGCCAAAGAAATTCCCGGCGAGAAAGCAAATCATCAAGCTTTCGACGCTCTGGCAGCTGTGCATCGAGAACCGCCGGGACGCATTCTGGGGCACCCTTTACACAATCCCGATGTTGTTTGCCTACTTTTCCGCCTTTGCGTTTGCGGCGAAAGCCTTCACTTCAAAGGTCAGCTTCTGGGACATGACGTCGATCATGCCGCTCATCACCGCAATTTCGTCGCTGCCCATCAGCCTCAATGGAATGGGAGTGCGTGAGGCCTTGTTTGAGGAACTCCTTTTCGAGCTCTGCGGCCTGCCGCGGGGCCAGGGGCTGCTTATTTCGATTGCGGGTATGCTTATTTATTTACTCTGGGGTCTTCTCGGGGCGGTCTTTTATCTCGAACGTTTGCGTGGGACCGCGCCGGAAAAATGTGGCGCCGGGCGCTCCGGCGGCTATTGATTTGCGGGTGACTTTTCTCGACCGACTTGAAAAATCTGCCGGACGCTACGCCGTGCCGGGTCTGATCCGCTACGTTGTTGCATTCAACGCGCTGGTTTACCTGCTGCTGCTTGTATCCCCCGGCTACGCGGAGATGTTGGCGCTTGACCGGAGTGCGATTCTCCGCGGCGAGGTCTGGCGGCTGGTGTCATGGATATTCCTGCCCAATACAAGCAGTCCAATCTGGATCTTCTTCTACCTCATGTTCACCTGGTGGCTCGGCGAAAGTCTGGAGGCCGTCTGGGGTGCCTTCCGGCTCAACCTGTATTATCTGATCGGCGTGATTGGCTGCACGGTCGCGGCTCTTGTCTTCGGGATCTCTGCCGGAAATTTTCTACTTACTCTGTCGCTGCTGTTTGCGATCGCGACCGTCGCGCCGGATGAGCAGGTGCTCCTGCTGATCTTCCCCGTGAAACTCAAGTGGCTCGCACTCATCAGCCTCGTCTATCCATGGGGCCTCCTCCTCGTGGTCGGTCCCCTTGGAGTGAAAGCAATGATCGTCGTCTGCCTCGCCAACTATCTGGTTTTCTTCGGCCCCGGATGGGTGCGGCGGTTCCGTGACGGGCGGACAATTCGTCGGCCAAGAAAGACTTCAGTTCCCCTCGAGACTCTTCATCGATGTGAAGCATGCGGGGTCACCGAGGTCACCGCTCCCGACACCGAATTCCGGGTAGCCCCGGACGGCAAAGAATATTGCTCCAAACATCTGCGCTAGCGAGGCGCCGCCTCAGGCCAGGCAAGGCCTGTTTCCAGCTTGTTTGTCTCAATTGTTTGCATCTCAAACTCCCGGTGCTGCGCTGCGGGAACAGTTCACAACCCGTTTTTTGCTGCGGGGTCTATTTGACCTTTGCGCGGGTCTCTTTGAGCGCTCTGGCTGAGGCTTGGAGGCCTTGGAGTTCTTTCGGCCAGAGTTCGAGCTCGATGTGGCCGACGACGCCTGCGCGTCCGACGATGGTGGGAACACTGATGCTCACCCCCCGGATTCCGTAAGGCCCATCGACCTGACTCGAAACGGGCAGGATGCGGCAACGGTTGAGCGCGATCGAGTCGATTACCTCGCGGATCGCAACACCCACCGCCCAGCCGGCTCCCCCCTTGCGCGAAATCACCTCGGCACCGCTTTTCTGCGTGCGCTCGAAAATCTGTGTTTGGAAGGTCGGCGTAACTCCGGGAAATTTCAGCAGGGGAAATCCGTCCACCGTCGCGGAGGACCAGATCGGAACCATCGTGTCGCCGTGCTCGCCGAGGATCATCGTGCGGACCTGGGTCGGGGGCAGGGTTAACGATGAGGAGATCAGCGAGCAGAAGCGGGAAGTATCGAGCACAGTGCCAAGACCGAGAACCTGGTTTTTTGCCAGCCCCGTGCGTTCGACCGCGAGCTGTGTGAGAATATCCACCGGGTTCGAAACCACGAAAACGATGGCTTCCTTCTTAAGTCCGGCCTTCTTGAGGCTTTCGAGGATGCCGAGAAACAGGGACACATTGCGGTTGATGAGGTCCAACCGGGACTCGTCCGGTTTGCGCCGCAAGCCGGCGGTGATACAAATCAGATCGGCGTCCGAACAATCCGCATAGGTGCCGGCCGAGATCGTCTGGTCCGCACAAAACGCGGCACCATGAAGCAAATCCAGAGCCTCGCCCTCGGCGGTTGCCTGGTTGGCATCGAGCAGTAAGATTTCTTTCACGATTCCCGAGCATTGCAGAGCGAATGCCGCACAACTTCCCACGCGGCCGCCGCCGCCGATGATTGCCACTTTCATAATTTTCCGGTGCTTACTTGTTGAGGTTAAGGATAATTTCGTCGGTGAGTTTCTGGACGAGCGCCTCGATGTCGGGATCAGAGCCGGACTTCGTGATCGGGTTCCAAGGTGTGACCGGTGAGGAACAACCGTGTGCCCCGCACATTTGGGCCCAGGGGTCCACTTCGCAGAGCTCGGCGGGTTTGAGGCCGAAGCGGTCGTCGGGGAGTCCGAGCTTTTGCTTGATGTCCAGGAGGTCGCCCAGCTTGTCGCATGGGATCGATGTGCCGCCGGGGATGGATTGGGCGAGGATCACCGTACGGCAGTAGGCATCAGTGATTTCCATTTTGAAGTAGGCATCTTCCACCGAGGTGCCCCAGGTGATGACCCCATGGTTGCCCATGATGATCGACTGGTGCTCGGCGGCGAGTGGGCGGATGGATTCGGCCATCTCCGGTGAGCCGGGCGTTTTGTATTCGGCCATGGCAACTGTGCCAACAAAGACCTCCAACTCCGGAATGAGGCGTGGCGGAGGCTGCATGCCCTTGATGGCAAAGGCGCCGGCGTGGCAGGGATGCGCGTGGCAAACCGAGACGGCGGCGGGAGCTCCATGATAAATTGCGAGGTGGGTCGTGATCTCGCTCGAGCGTTTCCACGTGCCTGCGACCTGGGTTCCTCTTCCGTCCACGAGACAGAGCATGTCGGGTTTAAGGAAGCCTTTGCTCACACCGGTGGGCGTGCAGATAAAGCGGTCAGGCGTCAGGCGGGCAGAAATGTTGCCGCCATTGCCATCGCAATACTCGCGCATCCAGATCCTGCGGCCGATCTCGCAGATTTCCTCCTTGAGCCGGCGGGCTTCCGGGGAGTCGAACAGCCGTGCGTCATCGGCCGCGGCGGGCCCCGCGGACAAGGGGGGAACCGCCGCCACTTGTGGAATGGAAGTGGCGTCAAAAACAACTTTCACCCCGGCCTCGGAGAAGACGTCCTTCGCTCCGGGAGTCAGGCGGATATCACGGTTGTATCGGAACTCGCGGGCTCCGGATTTGAGGAAATCCTCGGCGTCTTTTTGGGCGAACAGTTTCATAGATCAGGGTTTGGTAAAAATGGTGTCCACGAGTGCGGCGCAATAGGCGTCAACGGGTGTTGGTTTCTCAAACGGGCAGGCTGCCTCGCGTCCTTCGCTGATGGCAATATTCTGGCCGACGCCGGCGCCCAACTCATCATAGACAACGATCGCAGGATCAAAGGTCTGTTCGCCGCGGAAAGTCTCTCTGCGCCAGGGAGCCACGAGGAGGAGCCTCTCGCCGACAAATCGCGGGGAACGCACCGAGAGGGTAACCCGGCCTATGACTGTGCCCAGCCTCATAGGGCAAGAGCCCTCTCCGGGTCGATGATTCCAAGCACCGACCAGCGCGCCGGGCTGGATTCGTCTCCCACCGTCTTGCGCGCCTCGCCGCCATCGCTGGAAATAAGCACCCGCTGACCAATCGCCGTTCCGAGCGGGTCAAGCACCACCTGGGGTGGCACATCGTCGGCTTCGGGCTCGGCAATGAGCAAGCGCCAGCCTTCAAAGCTGGGATGCTTCACGGTCGAAGTCATGTAGCCGATGATTTTTGCGATTCTCACAGCGAAGATGGTGCCCACGAATGGCACGAATTGACCTCGAAACAAGCGCCCTCGATGGCAAAGGACTCTTCCTTGAAGAGAATATCTCCGTCATTCGCGTTCATCTGCGTCATTCGCGGGCGTGTTTCTCTGAACATTCAGATTC
>JBGSSC010000414.1:0-4247 GCA_041737265.1 Terrimicrobiaceae bacterium
TTAGATTCCTTGGGGGAGAAAGGAGGCTATGCAGGGGGAAGGTAAAATTTGACTCAAATGCATCATATTCGGGAATTCAAGGAATCTAGCGGCTTGCCGGACTCGCATAGCACGCCTGACCAAACTCCGGGTGTGCCCTCCCATGACAAGCCGCTGAGGATTCCGCATTCGCGGAATGCCGAGAGTATCGGATTGCCTTTTTTTCGGCACAACGTGCCGATTTTAGCAGCCTGTCGAGGCGCTTGAGTCTTTTTCTCTTTGACTATCGCAAGTAACGAGGTCGTTTTATTCTATTTCTGACAGGCTGCTGGTTATTTGCTGGAGGCGACTGATGTTCCGTCCCAGCCGTCAGGAATAGGTTTTCCCGCCATAGCTTCGAGTCGGGCGAGGTAGAGCGCAGTGAGAGGATCTGATGGAAGGGAAGCTGAAAGAGCGCGGAAGCGTTCCGTTGCGGCCTCAAAGTCCCCTGTCCGAAAGGCATCGATGCCCTCCGTGTGGGTTTCACGGTCGGAAGCAGAGAACTCTGTCGGCCAGACAGTGAAGAGGTCGGACGACCGGTTCCGGCCAACGACCCGAACGCGATCGGCCGCGCGGAAGCGGGAGACGCCCCCCGCCAGCATCGCGGTTCCCGATGACAGAAGAACGGGCACACCGAGGGCCTTGGTGAGGCCTTCGATGCGGGAAGTGAGATTGACAGTGTCACCGATAATGGTGGGCTCCATGCGGGATTCGCTGCCGACATTTCCGAAGAGCACCGGTCCGCTGTGGACACCAATGCCTATTTTCCAGAGCGGGAGACCGCGGGATTTGCGCGATACATTGAGAGTTGCGAGCGCTGTGAGCATGCGTTCCGCGCACGAGACCGCAGCCGCGGCCTCTTCCTCCGGGGATCGACGCGCGAGAGTGCCCCACACCGCAAGGATTCCATCCCCCATAAACTTGTCGATGCCTCCCCCGGATTCGAGAACTTCGTCAACCATGTACGCAAAGTATTCGTTGAGTTGGTCGAAAATCTCGGTTGGCTCCCCGGCCTCCGAGGTCGAGGTGAATCCGCGAAGGTCGGAAAACATTACCGTCACCTCCCGACGTGTGCCTCCCAGCGATTGCAGGAATGCTGCGCGATTGTCGAGGATCTCGCGGGCAACCCCCGGCGAGACGTAGCGTTCCAGGATTTTGCGGGCTTGACGCCTTGCACGGCCCTCATGAAGGAGGTCGGATCCCAGCGCCGCCACGGCAGAAAATGCCCCTCCACCGCAGAGCGCGAAAAGCGGCGGCATCCAACCCGCCCAGAGGATCGATGCGATGCAGGCTCCCACGGCCAGCGCGGCCCCCGCAAGAAGGACGGCAGCCCGCACCCAAAGAACCGGGACCATTACCCAGATCAGCCAGGCCGCCAACCCACCGACCACGGCGGCCACCGAACCGGCGCGATGGCTCGGGAAGCGGAAGAGGGCCCCCTCCCACGCCGCGCCAAGCATCGAGAGATGCAGGCCCGCGCCGATGAACTTGCCAACGGGAGTCTGGAAGGCATCGTGGAATTCGGTGGCAGCGTAGCCGACAGCCACCACCCGGTCACGGAACACCTCACCGGACTTAAGGTTCGCCTCCCAGACTTTGGGAACAAAAAGCTGCCAGACCGGTACACGCACGTCGGGCGCGAGCCCCTCCATGCATGGAAGGAAGGGAGAACTGCCCGGAAGCCCGTCCAGCCTGGATTGACCGGCCAGAGATCCCAGCGCGACAGCCGGGGAGGATAGCGCTTCGCCGCCACCATGTCGCAACCGGAACGGAGCCGAACGCACCACGCCGTCGCTGTCGGCCCAGAAGTTGGCAAACCCAACGAGAGCACCATTACTCGGGATCACCGATTCGGAGGGAGGTTCGTATCTGATAATCGTGTGACCATCGGCGGACACGTCCTCCGCCAGCTTCGAGACCAGCACGACCCTGCCGGGATACTTTGCAATCACATCCCGTAGCGTCTCGTCCTCTGGCCGCGACTTGGGCAGCAGCACGTCGAGAATGATCAACTTTGCACCGGCCTCCAGCATTTTCTCAATGGCTTCGGCGTGAACCTGCCGCGACCACGGCCATCCCGCGGCCATGTTTGTGAGAGCTTGCGATCCGGCGATCTCCTCGGGAGAGAGTTGGTCGAGTGTAAGCGACGACGAGTCGATCAATACCAATGCGAATTGAAGCGGTGGCTTGGGCTTTGGAGTGATTTGGATGAGCCAGTCGTTGGCCGCCAGGCGGGCGGTTTCCTGGGGCCCGGCAGGGATATAAGCGAGGAGTGCCATCAAAAGAGCTGCGACGCCGCAGGGAACTCCCAACCTGCGCGCCCGGAGGCCGGAACCCTCCGGCGAAGTTGACTTGTCGGGAGGCGTCATTTCAGGTTTTCTATCACCGATGAATGTCCGCACGCACGGAATTATGGCGGCGGCAGGGACGGCCCTCCTGCTTTTTCTCCCGGATCTCTGCGCTCAGAATGCGCAGAATGCCGCGAGAACAACCCGCGACACCCTCGCGGCTCTCAACCGGATTGACACCTTCACACCGAACGACACTTTCGCGCCTTCAAGCCCTGCCGACGCGGACCTCGGCGAGCAACTTCTACTCACCAAGAGCCGGTCCTACCTGCCTTTCAATATCGGCGCGGGGTACTCGACCACCTGGACCAGCAACGCCTTTTACACCCCCTCGTCCCCGTCGAGCGATGTGATCATGAGCGCCTATGCCGAGGCCGTCGCTCTGCCCCATTTGGGGAATAACTACTTTTTTGAAGGGGCCGGCTCGATCCGCGGGTTCCGGTACTTCCGCAATCCCGTCCTCGACTTCAACGCGGTGGATGCCTCGGCAGGAATCCTGAAGGTCTTTCGCGAGTTGTGGGATGTCGGGGTTTATGGCCGGTATGAATACAACCTTCTCTTTGCTCCCGGCGGAGGCCAGATCCTCCATGAACACTCGCTGGTCACCGGCGCACGCAAGACCTTCCAATTCTCCCGCGCCAACGCGCTCTTCGTCTCGGCGGAGGCCGACTTCAGCCTTGGCGGAAACCCCGGCTACGCTCTGGCCCATGAGTTCAGCCTCTTCGCTGCACACCAGATCGATTGGTCCCGGGCATTCAACACGTCGTTGTTCTATCAGATGGCAGTTTACGATTTTCGCGAGGGCGGGCGCGGCGATCTTCGCAACACCCTCGGCCTCTCGGCGGCGCTGCGCCCCCTGAAGTGGCTTACCCTCTCAGGCTCCGCATGGCTGGGATGGAATGCATCCAATGAAGAGGAATATGATTTCTTTGTGGGAAACGTTGGCGGGGCAATCACCGCCCTCATCAGCTTTTGATTTCATGAAAAAATTCTTCACTTTGCTTGCAGTCTTTGGGGCGTTGGCGGGATTTGGACCGGCAAACAGCCACGCGGCCGTGCTGGAATCGGCGGAAGTGACTGCCGCCATCAATTCGGTATCGCTGCTTGAGCCTTCCGGCACCCAGCGGACCGCGGCCGTGGGGGACATCCTGCGCGGAACGTCCTCGCTGGAAACAGGGGCCAAGTCCCGGGCCGAGCTCACCTTCAACGACCGCACCATCGCGCGTGTTGGAGCAAACTCGGTGTTCTCGTTCTCGCGCGGAACCCGCGACATCGAGCTCAACCGGGGTGTGATCCTGATGCAGGTGCCCAAGGCCGCCGGCGGTGCCACAATTCAGACGGCGGCGGTCACCGCGGCCATCACAGGCACCACCATCGCAATCGAATACTCACCACGGATCGGGAAGTTTCCGGGCGCGATTAAAATCTTTGTGCTGGAGGGCACCCTGCGTGCTTTCCTCAAAGCGGTTGCCGGTGAGTCGCTCCTGCTGGAGCCCGGACAAATGATCACCCTTCTCCCCGATGCCAAGCGTTTGCCCGCCCCCCAGGTCTTCGATATCCAACGCCTCATGGCGACCGCCGGTTTGCTTTCCGACCAGTTCAGCGAACTTCCGAGCAATGACATCATCCTCGAAAATATCGTGCTTCAGAACGCTGAAAAGTCCAAAGGCCGCCTGCTCATCAGCAACTATACCCTCCACGCCAAGGTCCCAACCGTCACTCCGTTCCTCCAACAAACCTCCGACGTGAATATGCGCATCTTCGCCAAAGCGCCCGCTCCGGCTCCGAGAGTGATCCGTGCGGCTGCACCGCGGCCGCTCCCGCCACCGCGGCCGGTCCCGGTCCTCCTCAAACCGCGCTGCCCGCCGGTTCCGCCCTCGG
>JBGSSC010000447.1:0-2998 GCA_041737265.1 Terrimicrobiaceae bacterium
GGTCGCCGCGAGCTTCTTCAGCCCGGTAAAGATGGTGGGGATTGTGGGAGAGGATTTTCCCGAGGCCCACATTGAGTTGATGCGTTCCCGCGGAATCGATCTCGAGGGGCTCCAAATCGCCAAAGGCAAAACGTTTCGGTGGTCGGGGGAATATCTCGGTGACATGAACACCAGGGAAACTCTCTCGATCGCCCTGAACGTCTTTGAGGAATTCCGTCCTGATCTGCCCGAGGGTTACCGGAACGCACCGATTGTGTTGCTCGCGAATATCGCGCCCGACCTCCAACATCTTGTGCTGGATCAGGTCGACTCACCCCGTTTTGTGATCGCAGACACGATGGACCTCTGGATTAAAATTGCCCGCGAGCGGTTGCTGGAGCTTCTACCCAGGGTGGACCTGCTCATTCTGAATGACAGCGAAGCCCGTCTCCTTGTCGAAGAAGACAACTTGATCCGCGCCGGAAGAGCGCTGCAGGCGCTAGGTCCTCGGTTCGTCGCAGTAAAAAAAGGCGAACACGGATGTCTTCTCTTCGGTGAGGGCACCGAGATTTTTGCATGCCCCGCCTACCCTCTCGATGAGATCCTCGACCCGACGGGTGCGGGAGATACGTTCGCCGGCGGGCTCGCCGGACATCTCGCGACAGCCGGCCCCTCGGGAATCGGCTTCCCTGCACTCCGGGAGGCCATCATCAGGGGCACAGTGCTGGCGAGCTTCAACGTCGAGGAGTTCAGTCTCGAGCGGCTTAAAACACTCGACAGATCCCAGGTCGAGAAGCGGCTCGCCTCCTACCGGAAAATCGCCGCGCTGGCCTAGCCTTTTAAATCCTGCCCCCGTTGGCAGAGGGTGGTCGCAGCCATTCGGGAAGGTATTTTCCTTCACGTTTCCGGTCATCCCGCTCCATCTCAGAGCAATCCCTGGGATGCGAGAATTGCTTCCGTTGCGGCGCGTGCGTCCTTGCCCATAACTCCGGTTCCGTCGAGACGGCACGCAAACGCAAAGGTCCGGCCTTTGCTTTCAACAAAACCGACGAACCATCCCAAAACAAATTCACCTTTGGCATTCCCGGCAGTTCCCGTCTTGCCGTAAAGCGTCCCCCGGTCCGTTGACTTGGTTTTCATCAGATCCCTGAGTGAGGCCCGCGTTTTTTCGGAGAACGGCAGCTTGCCTGTGACCAAACGAACGATCATTGCGGCCTGTTCCTCCGCAGATATCAGGATTGTCGTGCGGCCCTGAGCAGGCAGCCAGAAGACATCCAGCCCGGAGGAAATATCGCCATTTCCATATCCGATCTTCGCTATCCATTCCTTCATCCGGTCGGCACCGATATCCCTGGCGAGCTTCTGATAGGCGGGCACGCAGGATACCGCGAAAGCGGACCGCAACGTCTGGTCCTGGTTCCAGGCCGGAACCAGCGTGCGCTTCACGCCATCCCACTTCCAAAACAGTTCGCCCAGCCCTCCGACAACCCCGGTCTCCAGCCCGATGGCAGAATTCCAGATCTTGAAGGTCGAGCACGGCGCCAGCTTCCTGGATGATGCCTCCCCGTCACTGCGGAACATTTCGCCAGTCGAACATTCGATTTGCACATAGGCACCTTCATGACCCGAGAAGGCCCGGGCAACGGTCTCCGGAGAAAGGGCCAAGGCCCCGGCAAGAAAAAGTGAAAAAACCATATGCGACAGGAAAAGTACACTCCGGCACCGCGCAACCAATAAATATCCAGCGCCTGGCTGCCAGGCGCTTTTATTATACCCGGTCTTTCGGCCGGGCGAGCCTCCCATTCCCGGGTTCTCCCTCTGTGGAGGGTGCGACAGAGTTTCCCCGCTCCAGAAACAGCCGTGTCCACTCCTCGGAGAGAGCATCGGCTTGCCGGACGGTGGAAGGACGCTCCGGTACGCCACGGGAATCCTTCACTCCGAGAAAGGTTAGAGCCGAACGGACAGTCGCAGCGTAGTTCGAGCACAGGTCCTCGTAGGTGACAACATGTGGTGTGATGTTGTTGTTGTTGAAGAAGCGGTTCCAAAGTGTCTCGTCCTCGATGCTCTCTTTCTGGCAGCGGGCGATGAGATCGGGATCGAAAGCAGGCTCTGCCGTGGCGGCATTACCCTCCTGGACCTTCCAAAGCCCGGACTGCAACGCCCTGGCCTTGGAGACTGCCTGTCGCACCTTGTCCCCGCGCACCACTTGAAGGAACTTTAAACGCGGAAAGACCGATTCCAACAAGCGAAGGTCGTTCGGCTCGCTGCCAAAAGCCGCGCGCAAGCGTTCGAGGAAATCCCCGAGGTACCAACCCATCACCTTGAATCCGAAGACCTCATTCGAAGTTGCTGTTTTTTCGATGATGCCACGAACGTAACCCGCGAAGTCCGATGCGGCGTCCAGACCCCTCAGCGCTCCGTATTCGGCCTCGAACTTGCGCAGAAAAAACTGCTTCGGCCTTCCCGCCTTGCGGGTTGCATGGAGTCCGTCCGTGAGAAGGTTGCTCCCGCTGCGTGAAGTGGCGCAGACCATGTAACACCTTCTCGGATGCCGCAGCCGGTGAAACAATCCTCCCATGAATCGGGGCTTTTAGTGCGAATAAACCGGCTCGGATTCGACGGCCTCTTCTTCAACCGAAGTGTCAATCAGCGGTGCAAAGCGGTCGCTCCGGAAACCCATCTCCTCGCCCGCGCCATCGCGCATGTAGGGATCGTCGGGATTGTGCAACTCACTCAGCAAAACGAGGTAGGAAACGTCCCCCCCGGTGACCTGGGTGCGGCCGATCCGCACATCCCTCACAGTGTAGATTTCGTCTTTCCTCGGCAACTGACGGTAAATATGACGAACCGTCGCCGAGAAATCATCGTTCACGCAGACAACTTTTTCACCCACCTCAAACATACAGCTCGAATACTACTCGCCACGACGGCTGTCGAGTCCTTCAAATGACTGCCCTGCACGAAAAAATCCGCATTTCCTCAAAAAGACAGTTGCCATGCGCGGCAGGGAGAGTATTCT
>JBGSSC010000455.1:0-5656 GCA_041737265.1 Terrimicrobiaceae bacterium
CTTCAATGAGGTGCTCCGTGTTTTCTTCGCCGCCCGGAATATCCCGGTAAAAATTGTCGCGGTTCAGGGAGAACCCTGCCCGCAACCGTGTGCGCCCGGCCAAACCGTGGTGCGGACTGAAAGCTTCGCAGAGTTGATCCGCCTCGTTTCCTCGGTGGACGCCGTCCTGGCAAATGATTCGTTCCCTGCACACCTTGCCGCAGCCCTCGGCAAACCGGTGGCCACGATTTTTGGCTCCGGGGACCCTGCATGGTTCGCTCCCTTTGCAAATCGTGACCATGTGATATCCGCGGCTGTTTGCCCGCACCGCCCTTGTGTGGACCGATGCCTGATGCCGGCCCGGATCTGCCTCGAAGCCGTGACAGTAACTTCAGTCTGCTCCGTCTTGGAGCGAATCGACTCGGAACTCTCCAAGCGATAGGGGTTGCGCGAAGCGGTGGGCGGGCCTAGGATTGTCCCATGATCTTTCCGATTGCTCTCAGCATGCCCGGATGGCCGGAGACGCTTTTCATTCTCGTACTGGTTCTCCTCCTCTTTGGAGCCAAAAAACTCCCCGAACTCGCCCGCGGGATCGGCCAGAGCCTCAACGAATTCAAAAAGGCCCGCGATGAATTCGAGAAGGAAGTCCAAAAATCGGCCGTCGAACTCGAAGTCAAGCCAGCACCCGACAAGCAGGAACACCGCAGCGTCTGATTTTTTCGCCCGGCAGGCCCCACCCCATGCGCATTCTGCTGCTTGCCGCGCTTGCCGGGCTGGTCGCGATAATTCCAGCCACCGGCGCTTCCCGTGAACCGCTGGTCGTGGCCGCCTACAATGTGGAAAACTACCTGCCAGCCGATCGCGTTGTAAATGGCAAGCGGGTTGAGGGAGCTCCCAAGCCTGAGGAAAGCATCCGGGCGCTGATTGAGGTTATCCAGTCCGTGTCGCCTCAGGTTCTGGGGCTTTCCGAAATGGGGGATGCGGGGATGGTCTCGGACCTCCGGGCCCGGCTCAAAGCGGCCGGGCTTGATTATCCCCACGTGGAGCGGGTTCAGGGAACCGACGAAGAACGACACCTAGTTCTCCTCAGCATGTTTCCGATCGTGGCCCGCAACTCAAAAGGAGACGTTCCATTCGAGCTGGGCGGCAAATCCTACCGCATTGGCCGCGGAATTCTCGACGCGACAATTGAGGTCTCACCCGAATACACCCTGCGTGTTGTCAGCGCCCATCTGAAATCCCGCCGCGAGATGCCGGACTTTGATCAGTCCCAGTTCCGGGCCAAGGAGGCATGGCACCTGCGCCAGCACATCAACGGAATTCTTGAGGCGGATCCTGCGGCAAACCTTATTCTCATCGGCGATTTCAACGACACGAAAAACGAATATCCGGTTCGCGAACTGATAGGGACCCGCGGCAGCCCCAACTACATGATGGATCTCTGGCTCGCTGACAGCCGGAGCGAGCGCTGGACTCACTATTGGAAAAGCGCAGACATCTACTCCCGCATCGACTTTATCCTGGTGAGTCCGGGACTCGAACCGGAAATTGAATTCAAGAAGTCGGGGATTGCAGACCCTCCCATGTGGAATCTTGCCAGCGATCACCGCCTTATTTATGCAAGTATCCACCCAGCAAATAAATGACTGCATTGCGTCGGATTCTCGCCGGATTGGTATTTTTCATCACTGCAGGCATCGTCTCTGCCGATCCAGCCGCTGACTGGCGTCAAATCGAATCCCTGGACTCCGGTCCGAAACGAAAGCCCTCCTCCAGGGAAGAGGCCCAGCTGCTCGCCCGCAATCACTTCCTGATCCATCGCCATGCGCTACAGGAATTTTTAAAAAAATACCCTGGGGATCCCCGTGCACCCCAGGCCAGAATCCGGATGGCGGAGATCATTGCCACCGAGGGGGTGATGGATGGAAAGCCCCAGGCCGTGCGTGAAGCCCTGGGGATCTTGAAAGCGGTGGAATCATCCCCCTCGGCACCCGGGGACGTGAGGGCGGATGCAGGTTTCCGCCGTGCCTCTCTGCTCATGCAGACGGCCCCCGGCGGACCCGAGCGAGGATACCAAATTGTTGTCGATGCCGCGCAAGAATTCGTCAAAAAGTATCCGAATGACCTCCGGGGTCCCCGCCTTCTCGTTGAAGCTGCCGGGGTTTGCGATGCCGAGCCCTCGCTCAAACGCTCACTTCTCATGGAAGCGCAGGGTGCAACATCGGAAACCGCCCTCAAGCGGCGTATCGCCGATGACCTCACCCGTCTTAACCTCCTCGGAAAACCTCTCACCTTCACCATTCCGGACCTCCGGGACGGCGAAATTGACATTGCCGCACTGAGGGGCAGGCCGGTCGTGCTAATCTTCTGGTCTTCCGAGGCGCCTCAGAGCCTTCTCTGGCTTCGTGACTTCCGCGCCTCCTGGGAAACGCTTCCCAAGGCAAAGTTCTCTGTCGTGACCATCAGCCTGGACGAAGACCGTTCCAGTGCGAAAAGCCGTGCGGCTGCATTTGATGCCCCCTGGCCGGTCGGTTTCGAGGCGGGAGGCTGGCTGGGCACCACTGTGAGGAGACTGGGAATCAATGCCCTCCCTGCGGTTTGGATCCTGGACAAGGATGGAAAACTGAGATCCACCGGGGCAACCAATACCTGGCGTGCCTGGATCGACCGTCTTTCGTCGGAGTAGCGTCCGGAAAATCCGGCTGGCCAATCCTGTCACCTCAATTATTTTCGCAGGATGCCAGTTACTGCAAAAGGTTTGGAAGGGATTGTTGCGAACTCCACCCGCTTGAGCGACGTCCTCGGACAGGAGGGAATCCTCGTCTACGAAGGATACGACATCAACGAACTTGCCGGCTGCGCAAGCTTCGAAGAGGTCGTTTATCTTCTCTGGTACGGACATCTTCCCACCCGGGCACAGCTGGCGGAACTCGAACGCCGCCTCCGCCACGACCGCGATCTTCCCGAGGGGGTCATCGATTTCATTCGTTCGGCTCCCAAAAGTGCGGGCCCGATGGATGTATTGCGCACAGCCGTCTCCATGCTTGGACTCTATGATGATGAGCAGGACATCGAAGGAGAAGCCGAGAGCGCGAACCGACGCCGTGCCATCAGCATCACAGCCAAAGTGGGAGTCATCGCGGCATACTTCCATCGTGCCAGGCAGGGCCTCGAACTGCCCCCCATCCGCAAAGACCTCGGGGAGGCCGCACATTTTCTTTATCTGCTGACCGGGGAGGACCCGTCGCCCGAGGCCTCGGAAACGCTCGACGTAGCGTTCGTTCTCCACGCCGACCATGGCATGAATGCGAGCACGTTTTCCGCACGGGTGGTCGTCGCCACCCTGACCGATGTTTATTCAGCGGTGACCGCCGCGATCGGTGCATTGAAGGGACCGCTTCATGGAGGCGCAAACGAAGGCGTAATCCACATGTTGCAGGAAATCGGAAGTGAAGATGGTGTGGACGAATGGGTCGAGGAACAACTTGCCCAGAAAAAGAAAATCATGGGCATTGGCCACAGGGTTTACAAAGTGCTCGATCCGCGCGCTCCGCATCTGCGGGCCATGGCAGCAAAACTGTGTGAGAAGCTCGGAGAACCAAAATGGATCCGCATGAGTGAGCGCATCGCGGAGATCATGAAGGAACGCAAGGGCCTCAATGCCAACGTCGATTTCTATTCGGCGACGGTCTATTACTCCCTGGGCATCCCGACCGATATGTTCACCCCGATCTTTGCGATTGCACGCACCAGTGGATGGACGGCCCACATCCTGGAACAACTCGCGGACAACCGCCTCTACCGGCCGCTCAGCGAATACACCGGACCCGAAGTCGGAAAAAAATTCGTCCCGATTTCCGCGAGATAGCTGCTAACCACCGACTAGAATCTGACAGGAACGGTCACGAACCGGGACCTTCTTGAACGAACTCAAAGGTATCTCCTGACCGGGTTCGGCGAAGTCCTCGGGAGACGGGAGAGCTGTATCGACCACCCGCCGCCATTGCATGCCCCGGGGAAGCATCGGCAGCTCGAAAGTGACGGGTTCATAATGCATGTTGAAGATGCAATGGATGAAGTGTGGAGGGCCGCCCGTTGCTGAGGAATGTCTCCCGCAGAGGAGGAATGCGAGTGTGCGGCTCGGAGCAGTCCAATCTGGTTTCCAAGGTTGCACTCCGTGCCATGAGATGTCGGGGTAGCCACTGCCGACAAGGTCTTTCCCCGAAAGAAACTCACGCTGCCGGAGAGCGGGATTGGCCTTCCGGAATGCAATGAGCATGCGGGTGAACCTGTGGAGCCCCTGATTCTTCGATGGCAGGTCCCAGTTGAACCAGTTCCATTCCTCATCATGGCAGTAAGCGTTGTTGTTCCCCTCCTGTGTCCGCGAACACTCATCACCCATCCAGAGCATCGGCACTCCCTGGCTTACAAAGAGAAGGGCCAGCGCGTTCTTCTGCTGGCGGAGACGGATGGCGCTAATTTGAGGATCGGTCGTTTCCCCCTCTGCTCCACAATTCCAGGAATTGTTGTCATTGGTGCCGTCACGGTTGTTTTCGCCATTGGCAAGGTTGTGTTTGTCGTTGTAGGAGACCAGATCACGAAGGGTGAAGCCGTCGTGACATGTGATGAAATTCACCGAGGCGGACGGCCGCCTTCCGGCTGCAGCATATAAGTCGGGAGACCCCATGATCCGCTGAACCATCTCACCGGTCATCCCCGCATCACCTTTCAAAAACCGACGCGCGGCATCCCGGAACCGCCCGTTCCATTCCATCCAACGGCCGTATGATGGGAAATTACCAACCTGATAGAGACCTCCGGCATCCCACGCCTCCGCGATCAGGTCGCAGTGCGCAAGCACCGGATCATAGGCCAGCGCTTCGAGCAAAGGCGGATTGGGAAGGGGAACACCGAACTGATCCCGGCCAAGCACCGAGGCGAGATCGAAACGGAATCCGTCGATATGAAATTCCGACGCCCAGTAGCGGAGGCAATCGATGACGAAGCCGCGGACCACCGGGTGATTGCAATTCACCGTATTGCCACAGCCGGTGTAGTTGGTATTGCGGCCGCGGGAATCAAGCAGGTAGTAGGTGCTGTTATCGACTCCCCGGAATGAATAGACGGGTCCATCATCGCCGCCCTCGCCGGTATGATTAAAAACCACATCGAGCACGACTTCGATCCCCGCTTCATGAAAAGCCCGCACGAGGGTTTTCATCTCCGCCACCTGGGTGCCGTGGGGGCCTCCGGCAGCAAATCCCGCCTTGGGTCCGAAAAAACCCAGCGTGCTGTAGCCCCAGTAATTGCAGAGCGTCTCACCGGTGAGCGGGTTGGTCCGGTGGTTCTCGAGTTCGTCAAACTCGAAGATGGGCATCAACTCGACACAGTTGACTCCCAATTCCTTGAGATAGGGGATTTTCTCCCTCGCAGCCTCGTACGTTCCCGGGTGCTTGACGCCGGAGGATTTGCTTGCGGTGAACCCTCTTAAATGGAGTTCATAAATCACCATTTCATCCTCATGCAAGCGCAGCGGCCGCGAGTGCTCCCAGTCGAAAACAGTTCCGGGAACCCTGCCGCGGAATGGAAGCTTCACAGCCCTCCGGCCTTTCCACAGACCGTCTCCGGCGATATCCCGTGCATAGGGATCCATCAGGATCAATGAGGAATCAAAACG
>JBGSSC010000465.1:0-4168 GCA_041737265.1 Terrimicrobiaceae bacterium
TCCATCGGGCACCGCACCGGTTTGTTTGACACCATGGCTGACGGCATTCCGCGCACCAGCGCAGAGCTAGCGGAGGACGCCGGTCTAAACGAGCGCTACGTGCGTGAGTGGCTGGCGGGCATGCTTGTTGGTCGCATTGTCGGCCGCGATCCGGTTACCAATAAATACGAGCTGCCGATCGAGCACGCGCGTTGTTTGAGCCGCAAATCGCCGGCAGACAACATGGCGGTTTTCGCGCAATACCTGCCCACGCTGGCACAAGCGGAAGACCAAGTGGTTGAGTGTTTCCGAAACGGGGGTGGCGTGCCCTACGAGGCCTATCCACGATTTCACGATGTGATGGCCGAGGACAGTGGCCAATCGGTCGTGCCTGTGATCGCCAATGAGATCGTGGCGCTCTTCCCTGGCCTGCGGGAACGGCTCACCGCCGGCATCGATGTCTTGGACATCGGCTGCGGCCGGGGCCGGGCCTTGATGCAGCTGGCTGCGGCCTTTCCGCAGAGCCACTTCACAGGCTACGACTTGAATTCGGACGTTGTCGCGCATGCCACAGAGGAGGCCCGCCGACTTGGCCTGACCAATCTGCGGTTCGAGCAAAAAGACCTCACTCACTGGGACGAGGTGGAGGCGTTCGACTGGATTACCGCGCTGGATGCGATCCATGACCAGGCCCGGCCCGACCTTGTGCTCACCGCGATCCGCCGCGCTCTGCGCAAGGGGGGCTATTTCCTGATGCAGGACATCGACGCCTCCAGTGAACCCCTAGACAACGTAAGCCACCCTATCGGTGCGATGCTCTACACGGTGTCCACCATGCACTGCATGACTGTCTCGTTGGCCCAGGGAGGTATTGGGCTTGGTTCGATGTGGGGAGTGCAGCTTGCCGAAAGCATGTTGCGTGATGCGGGCTTCACCGACATCCGCATTCACCGTCTTCCCCACGATATACAAAATGCCTATTTCCTGATCAACGGATGAACACACCACCACTCACCACACCAATGAAAGCACCCCCGCATGCTCCCGCTCTGAGGCGACTGGCCATTGTGGTTCGTGACGACGCATTCGATCGGCTCCTGACCCCGCTTACCTTCGCATGGGAAATGGGGCGCAAGGGGGTTGAGGTGGATGTACTCTTCGTGCTGTGGGCGGTGCGTGTCCTCACCCCGGAGGGGGCACGTGCCGTCAAGATGGATCCCCGTTACGCAGACCGCGAGGCATGGCTGCGCGAACGCCTTAAGCGGGACGGTGATCCGCTCGAAATCGCCGACTTCCTCGCGCTGCTCAAGTCCACAGGTCACGTCCGCCTCCATGGCTGCCGTCTCGCGGCGATGACCTTTGACGTCAACCCCTCCGAACTTCTCCCGGACGCCGATGGCATCATCGACCCCGGCGAGTTCCTGACCAAGATCGCTCTGCGGGCTGACCATTGCCAGTATTTCTGAGAATCTCGATGGGATGCTGAACTCAAGCAACACAAACCCAGAAATCCGTCACCTGACGGTGGAGAATTTCGATTCGGTAATCCAACTTCGGGTGTGTGATGACCAAGCGAGTTTTGTGGGCCCCCCATGTGCTCTCCATCGCTCAGTGCAAGAAAAGCCTAAACGTGTCAGTCCTTTAAAATACATGTCGCAGGCGTGAGGCATGGATCGGCAGGTTTCACCGGTGATTGGAAATTCATTATCCCCGCGCGGCGTGCCACACTTGGGCATTAAGCGGCGCTTCGGCGGCCTTCATCGCGGACTTCAAATGCCCGGCGTTCTTGAACCCGGCGAGGACAACCGAGTTTGACGGATGGGTCAACACCCAACGCAAAGCGAACTCCGCGAGGGTCAATTTTTCTTCCTTCGCCAACTCCGTTAATTTCGTGAGTTTGTCCCCCACCCTCTCCAGATTTTCAGCGCTGAACGTCCGGTTTTCGGCCCTCGGATCATCCGGCAAATTGCCGGCGTTATATTTCCCGCTCAACAACCCCATTTCCAGAGGCGAATACGCCAGGAAACCAAGCCGGTTGGCCATGCAAAACGGCAAATCCTCATTCATCACACCAGAGCTTAGCACGCTGAATTTCGACTGCAGACTGACCACTTGAGTGTACCCCATGAGCAGGCGCATTTGCTCAGGATTCAAATTGCTGACGCCGAACCACCGGATTTTTCCCTGTATTTTGAGGTCCTCAATGACCTTGGCCACTTCCTCGGGGCGCAACAACGGGTCCCAGGCGTGAAGTTGGTACAAATCGATACAATCAATCCCCAACCGACGAAGGGAATCCTCACACTCACGCCGGATATCCTCGGGGGCCGTGTTGGGATACCGTTTTTCACTCCGGAAGTCCCAAAAAAACTTAGTGGCCACCACGAACTGGTCGCGCATTCCGCTTTCTTTAAAGAACGACCCCAGCGACGCCTCCGCGAACCCTTCGCCGTAGGCGTTGGCGGTGTCGATGAAATTAATTCCCATCGCCGGGGCATCATAGAGGGCCTGCTTCCACTCCGCCGGATCGACCTCACCCCAAAACCGCGGGGAAAGCTGCCAGCAGCCCGCCGCAATCCGCGAAACTTCCAAATCGGATTCTCCGAGCAATATTTTCTTCATCATAGGCAACCACCAACAAGTCAGCCCATACCCCGCAGCGTCAAGTCTAATGAACCTCGAAGCTGGCTCAGGCCTGGTGGACTAGGGCGGTGTGCAAAATTCAAATAAACAAGCTGCGGAAGGGCTCGGGTTCAATTCCCCATTTGCCCTCCTCCCAGCAAATATCCTGGGGAAGAGAGAAAGTCGGGCACCCCGGCGATGTGCCCCCACCAAGTCAAAGGAAGGGACGGGTCGACGAGCCGTCCGTCGCATCTGAAGATCTGCCGGGTAGACATGGCGCCCTTGGACCCGCCCGATTTTTCCCTGAAGCACTCAATGAATCGACCGGGGCATCGGGTACGTTCCACCCGGGATTGGCGGAGGTGCGGTTTCGACTGGCTGACCTGCGGAGGATTTGGCAGGATGAGGGAATGGCAGAGGTTGCAAAGAGCGGTGAGAAATTCAGCGTGGACGGAATTCTTGGGCGATTGCGGGCCGAGGGCCTGCGAATCACTCCCGGTCGCCGCCGGATCCTGGAGGTTCTCTTTTCGGCGAAGGAACCGTTGTCGCTGGAACAGATCACAAAGCGGGCGACACGGTCCGGGCGCGGTCCGGATTTTGCGACTGTCTTCCGGACTCTTGCGCTGCTCGAAGAGCTGCGGTTGGTGCACAAAGTGAACCTGCAACGATCCAGCTCCTATTACGAATTGCACAACCCCGAGCGGCATTACGACCATGTTGTCTGCACCCATTGCGGAAGGGTTGTCGTCATTTCCGAGCCCTGCCCGCTGGCCAAGGTCGAGGCCAACATCGCGGCCCGCTACGGATTCCGCAACCTGACCCACTCGCTCGAATTTTTCGGTCGCTGCGACAAATGCTAAGGGCGTCCATCCTGCTGCTCGCGTTTTTGCTCACGGCACGGGCTGATGATGCAATGGATGCACTATCCTCCTCGATTGCTTTGGGAGGCCAGGAAGTGCTGGCGGCGGTGCGCTCGGCCCCGGTCGTTCAAGTCCAGCGTGTCGATTCACCCGATCCCTCCACATATGCCGAAGGGGAGCGTCCGCCTCTCCTTGAGCTGGGAAAACCTTTCCCGGTGCCAACCGGGGATGCTGTGAAACTAAGGAAAATTCTAATGGAAGGCCGCACGTATCTTGCGCCGCCGAAACGCTGCCGGTTTCGTGCCAATGTCCGCTATTTTTTTGAGGGGTCGGGGAGTCCGGTGTCCGTGGTATTGTGTTTTGGTTGCGGCGAGCTGGAGGTTTGGAGGGACGCCAAAATGCTTGCCTTCAGCCCTTTCGATTCCGCCTACGGGAAGTTGCTTGGTGTCACGCAGCGACTATTTCCCGACGATGCCTTCCTTGCGGAGTTCTCTCCGAAAGTCTTCGAGGAACGTGTGAAGGCGATGCGCGACTCGGCGGAACAAGGGGCTCCACCGCATTAACCTCTGTTGGGCAGTGCTATTCACCATGAAGCAACTGTGTTTTTAGCAAGGGGAAAATTGAGCCTTTTTCAGGAGCGACTGAATGTGGATGAGGAGCTTTCGCATGGCGGCAACGATAGCGCATTTGTAGGGTTTGCCGCGATC
>JBGSSC010000477.1:0-1915 GCA_041737265.1 Terrimicrobiaceae bacterium
ACGAGGGCACCGTTCGCATCCGTAACACCGGCGATCGGGACCGGCCGATCACCGTCCGCGCGGTTCCCGGAGAGAAAGTGCTCTTCCACGGAAAAGGCCGCTTTGTCTCCCGCGCCTTTGTCTTGCAGGGCAAAAACCACATCCATTTCGATGGACTGCGGTTTGCGGATTATCACTCTTCTGCCAGCCAGCTATCCGGCATTTTCGTATTGCATCAGAGCAATGGGATCGAGATCCAGCGCTGTTTCTTCAATGGAAGCAATGTTGCATATGCCCCGAGCTTTGTCATGGCCAAGGGGTCGAAGGACATTTTGGTCCGAAATTGCGTCATGATCGGGGTGGCCAACGGAACGATCGTCTTATTCCGATGCCCGGATGCGGTGATTGAGCACAACGTATTCGCCAGACCCCGCATTCTGCAGGGAACATGGGTGAACAATACCGATGAAATCATTACTCTGCGAAACAACATTATCACCGACAATCAGCCGACCAAATTAACAGTGCCTTTGCTGGAAGTGAGCGATGCAAGGTTCCTTCGGGAAGAGAACAATTGTTTCTACATGCGGGTTCCCGCCGACGAGCGCAAGGTCGCCATGTTGTATGACGCAGAGGCCTACGCACGTGCAACCCCCGGTTTCGGCCTGAACCCGGTGAAAGCAGGCGAGCTGCCGGGCACCCTGCTCCATCTCACTCTCGCGGCACTGCAGAAAAAAACCGGCTCCACCACATCGATCGCTGCGAATCCCCGATTCCGCGGAGCAGCCGGGCTGGAACAGGCGGACAAAAAGGGCAAACCTCTCTTCATGGCGGATCAACTGCTTGGCAAGCGCGATGCGGACTTCGAGGACTACTTCGCCACCGATCCGGAGCTGGTGCGCCGTGGAATCGGACTGCAACCGGAGGCATTCCAGAAATGAAGAACCTTAGTGCCTCTGAGGATCTGCCCGTGCACCAGCGGGAATTATTTGTCGATCATGCATTGATTGAGGAAATGACCGATGGGTTAAGTTTACATCTGCATGCTCCCGTCGAAAGGGAAATTGCCATCAACCACGACGCGGACTGGGAAGGCAATACCAGCACATTTCACTCAGTCTTTCGGGATGCCCGGCAGTTTCGCATGTACTATCGGGGGAGCCATCAGTCAAATTATGGGGGAAGGCAAGGTTTGCAACGCAACGAATATACCTGTTACGCTGAGAGCACGGATGGGATCCGCTGGAATAAACCCTCACTGGGGGTGATTTCCTTCGAAGGATCAACAGACAACAACTTGGTTCTGGCTGGTGATGGATCTCATGATTTGGCACCCTTTTTGGACAAGAATCCTGCAGCCGCTGTCAATGCACGATACAAAGCGGTTGCCCGCACGCGAATTGCCCACAACACGTTTGGACTGAATGCATTTTGTTCGCCTGATGGAATCCATTGGAAACGCATGGGTGCGGAGCCGGTGATTACCGACGGACATTTCGACTCGCTTAACCTCGCTTTTTGGGACGAAAACATCGGATCCTATGCCTGCTACTACAGGGATTTTTCCAACCGGTCCGGTGGAAATCTTCGTGATGGAACTCCTATCGGCGACAGAGCAATCAAGGCCGCCTATTCCGATGATTTCCTAAACTGGTCAGAGGGACGCTTTTTGGATTTCGGGAGTTCTCCCGCAGATCACCTCTATACGAATGCCATTCAGCTCTACCCCCGCGCGCCCCATTTGTATCTGGGATTTCCAATGCGATTCGTCCAAGTCGGCGAGCCGAATGATCCTCTGGGCAATGTCTGCGATGCATTGTTTATGAGCAGCCGCGATGGCATCCACTTTCACCGGTGGGACGAGGCCATCGTAAGACCCGGATTGCGGAGCAGCCGCTGGGTCCATCGAAACAACCTTCCGGCCTGGGGCATTCTG
>JBGSSC010000537.1:0-3545 GCA_041737265.1 Terrimicrobiaceae bacterium
CCCATCGGCAAATGTATAGGAAATTAGCGATCAGCACACTAGCGCCTTTTCTGCAAGGCCGCGAGGAGCCGGTTCGTCTCCCGATCCTGAACACGTTTCTTCAAATCCGCCCGTTTGTCCGTGGCCGCCTTGCCCTTGCCGAGACCGATCTCCACTTTCACGCGACCGGCTTTCCAATACATGCGAAGCGGAACCAGCGTCTTGCCGGCGATCTCGACTTCCCCGGTGAGCCGGTCGATTTCATGGCGGTGCAGGAGCAGTTTGCGGCGCCGCTTGGGTTCGTGCTGTTCATGGCTGGCACGCACGTAGGGCTGGATGTCACTGTCGTAGAGAAACATTTCACGCCCCTCGACCCGCGCGAACGAACCTTGAAGCTGAACGAGTCCCGCCCGGATCGATTTGACCTCGGTTCCCCGGAGCTCGACGCCGGCCTCGATCTTCTCGAGAATGTGAAAATCCCGGAAAGCTTTCCGGTTACTGACGATCTCGGCGGTCATCACGCAGGCCCCGCCATCGCGGGCAAATTACTTTGCTTTTTCGACTTCCGCCTCGATGCGGGTAAATTGCAGTTTGCCTTGGGCGATCTCCGCCAATGCGATATCCATTAGTCCCATCCGGGCGTCCACTGCAACGAGTGGCCGGTTGCTCATGCTGAGCTGGCGCACGCGCTTGGAGACCATATTGATCAAAATTTGGGCGTCGGGAATCATTTTGGAGGCTTCGGTAAAGAGGTGGCTTTTCATCGGGAACCGGCCTTAAACGGCGGGAAAAAGAGGAACCCTGAATTTGGCAGCTCTTGGGCGGATGTCAACCGCTTATCGAGATTTTTTTCTGAAGGGTGCCTGCGGGTGCTCCCCGCCACCGGAGTTCCGCTTCAAGATCCGAAAGGTCTTTGCGGGAAAGCAGGTCGGGATCGACCGTCGTGCGGATTTGCATCGACACGCCGGATGCGAGGACCAGATCAAGCGATCGGGAGACCCGGGCGGCAGAGCCGCGGATTCCAGAAATGCGATCGCAGCGTTGGTCAAGAGGCGCTTTCACATCAAGGCCCACCCAATCCACAAGCGCCAGCACCCGCGCAAGCCTGTGGGGGTAAATTCCCGCCGTGTGAAGTCCTATGCGATAACCCAAAGCACGCACGTCCTGTATCGCGCGGGCCAGCCCGGCCTGCGCTGTCGGCTCGCCTCCACTGAAAACAACCCCTTCAAGAAATCCCTGCCGCCGGGCAAGAAAATCCATCACCCCCGGCCAAGGCAGCGGACTCTCGCAACGAAAAGACTGCAAATGCGCATTATGGCAGTAGGGGCATTTCCACGGGCAGCCCTGGCAAAAAATCACACAGGCAAGCAGTCCGGGAAAGTCGATCGTGGTGAAGGGCTCAAGGCCGCCTACCAGAATCGGAGAATCCCGGGCAGGCCGGACCTCAGACGACACGGCGCCTTGCTGCCGGCTCGACAAAGAAGCGGCGTTCGTGATGTTCACTTTGCTTGCCGGCGTTGAATTGGGATACCGGCCGGTGGTAACCCATCACGCGGGTCCAGATTTCACAGCGCTGGCGTTCGTGGTCTTCGAGGCAGGGTTTGTTTTTCATAGGATCATCATGCAGCCTGGCGCGACTCGCCGGCGGCCTTGAGGGCGATGCGCTCGGCATCACAGCGCGGGCAGAATTCGTGCTCCCCGGCGAGGTAGCCGTGCACCGGGCAAATCGAAAACGTGGGAGTCACGGTGAGGTAGGGAATCCGGAAGCGGGTCAACGTGCGGCGCACCAACTCCCGACACGCGCGGGCACTCGAAATCCGCTCACGCATGTAAAGATGGAAGACGGTGCCGCCCGTGTATTTCCGTTGCAATTCCTCCTGGTGAACAAGCGCGAGATAGGGGTCCTCGGTCCAGCCGACCGGCAACTGGGAGGAGTTTGTGTAGTAAGGGGCCTCCGGCGGGCCGGCTTGGAGGATGTCGGGGAAACGCTGACGGTCTGCTCGTGCAAACCGGTGGGTCGCCCCTTCTGCCGGAGAGGCTTCGAGGTTGTACAGGTGCCCGGTTTGTTCCTGAAACCCGACCATGCGCTCCCGCATCCGCTCGAGCAACCGGAGTGCCAGAGCCTTGCCCGCGGGCGTTGCAATCGACTCTTCGTCAGCGGTGAAATTGCGCACGCACTCGTTGATCCCGTTCGCTCCGATCGTCGAAAAGTGGTTGCGAAGTGTGCCCAGATACCGCCTCGTGTAGGGAAACAACCCGGCATCCATACGGTCCTGGATGACCTTTCGCTTGATCTCCAGGCTGTCCTTGGCCACGACCAACAAGCCATCGAGCGCTTCGAGCAGGGCGTTCTCACTGCCGCGGTAAAGGTAGCCGAGACGGGCGCAATTGACGGTGACGACGCCGACCGAGCCGGTTTGTTCGGCCGAACCGAAGAGGCCATTTCCCCGCTTGAGCAGTTCCCTGAGGTCCAATTGCAGCCGGCAGCACATCGATCTCACCATCTTCGGCGAAAGGTCGGAGTTCAAAAAATTCTGGAAATAAGGCAGCCCGTACTTTGCGGTCATTTCGAAAAGCAGATCGACGTTGGCTCCCTCCCACGGAAAATCAGGGGTGATGTTGTAGGTCGGAATCGGAAACGTGAACACGCGCTCCCTCGCATCGCCCGCCATCATGACCTCCAGAAAGGCCCGGTTGAGGAGGTCCATCTCGGGCTGCAAATCGCCGTAGCAAAAATCCATTGTCGTGCCGCTGATCACCGGATGTTCGTCACGCAGATCCTCCGGGCAGGTCCAGTCGAAGGTCAGGTTGGTGAAGGGTGTTTGGGTTCCCCAGCGGGATGGCACGTTCAGGTTGAAAACGAATTCCTCCATGCTTTGCCGCACGGCCGAATAATCGAGGCGCTCCCTGCGCACATAAGGAGCAAGATACGTGTCGAAGGAACTGAACGCCTGGGCTCCCGCCCACTCGTTCTGGAGAGTCCCGAGGAAGTTGACCATCTGGCCGAGCGCGGTCCGCAGACGGCGGGGCGGACGGGATTCCACCTTGTTGGGAACACCGTTGAACCCTTCGGCAAGAAGCATTTTGAGCGACCACCCGGCGCAATAGCCGGAGAGCATGTCGAGATCGTGAATGTGAAGATCTCCCTCGCGGTGCGCCTGGCCGATCTCAGGAGGGTAAACTTCCCCCAGCCAGTAATTGGCGGTCACTTTGCCTGCGAGGCTCAGGATCATTCCGCCCAGTGAAAATCCCTGATTCGCGTTGGCCTGCACCCGCCAGTCGGTCCTGCCCACATATTCTTCCACCGTCGCAACCGCATCCACCAGCGCCGCTCCCCGCTCCCGCAGACTCCGCCGCTGCTCGCGGCATGCGATCGCTGCCCGGACCGCATCCAAGTGGCCTGCACCGGCCAGCGTTTCCTCGAAAAGGTTCTGCAAATCCTCCGCGCTCACGACCCGAAGCAAATGACGGGCCGCAATCCCCCGCAGCAAACGCTCGGCGAGCTCGGAAGCCGTGGAATCCGCGAAGTCACCCGAGGCCCGGCCCGCCCGCTCCAGGGCTTCCTC
>JBGSSC010000540.1:0-6964 GCA_041737265.1 Terrimicrobiaceae bacterium
AGCGAGGCACGTGGGAGGCCACGCCTTCAGCCCATGCGCCCGGCCTAAAATGCCCGCGTCAGGGTCCGCCCCAGTGACTCGCTAGGCTTTTGTTCGCACGATGTCGGCCCCGAGTGAATTCAGCTTTTCGTCGATCCCCTCGTAACCGCGGTCGATGTGATAAACGCGGTTGATTTCCGTGGTCCCCTCCGCTGCCAGACCGGCAAGAACCAACGCGGCCGAGGCGCGAAGATCGCTGGCCATTACGGGAGCCGCCTCAAGTCGGGGCACTCCGTGAATGATTGCCGTGCCGCCTTGGAGATCGATGTTGGCCCCCATGCGCTTGAGTTCGGCAACGTGCATAAAGCGCTGTGGAAAAACACTGTCTGTCACCACGCTGATCCCGTCGGTCATTGCCAAAAGCGCACACATCTGCGCCTGCATGTCGGTGGGAAATCCGGGATAGGGCTGTGCGTCGAGTTGGAGCGCGCGGCGGTTGCCATTGGGTTTCACTGTGATCGAATCGCCCGTGGTCTCAATGTGGAACCCTCCCTGCACGAGGGGACCGATGACGGCCTCCAGGTGGGCCGGCTCGACGCGGCGGAGTGTGACTTCCCCCCCGCCAATCGCAGCGGCGACAAGAAATGTTCCGGCTTCGATGCGGTCGGGAATCACTTCATGCTCGGCACCATGAAGTTCTTTGACCCCCTCGATGATAATGCGCCGCGTGCCCGCTCCCTCGATCTGCGCTCCCATCGCAATCAGGAAGTTGGCAAGGTCCACGACCTCGGGCTCTTCGGCGGCACCATCGATCACGGTCGTTCCTTCGGCCAGCACAGCTGCCATCATGACGTTGTCCGTCCCGAGTACCGTCGAACCAAACTTTCCCCGAAGGTTCACCGTCGTGCCAACGAGATGCGGCGCGAGCACTTTCACATTGCCTCCTTGCACGCGGACAGCGGCCCCCAACGCTTCGAAAGCCCGAAGGTGCAGGTCGATCGGACGGTCCCCGATCACGCATCCGCCGGGCAGCGAAACCGTCGCCTCGCGCTCACGTCCAAGCAAGGGTCCCAACACACACACCGAGGCGCGCATCTTCCGCACGATTTCATAGGGAGCCTCGGTGCGGACATTCCCGGCACGCACCGTGACCGTACCGCTTGCCCTCTCAACCTCGCAACCGAGTTGGGCGAGAATCGTCAACATGTAGTGGATGTCGCTCAGGTCCGGAACCCGGCTGATTACACACGGTTCCTTCGTTAGCAGCGTCGCGGCAAGGATCGGAAGAGCGGAGTTTTTCGAGCCGCTGATCCGGACCTGACCGGAAAGCTGCCGGCCTCCCCGAACGAGAATCTTATCCATTTTTTGCCATCAAAAATCTGATGTTCCCTTGGTAATCGGGAAGCGCCTCGATGTCCCGATAATTGTTCTCCTGGAGGCACGCGAGGAGCGAACCCTCCTGACCCGAACCGATCTCCAGTGCCAATAATCCTCCCGGCGCGAGAGCGGCGCACGCGGCAGGAATCAGGCGCATCATGATGGCCATGCCATCCGGCCCGCCATCCAAGGCGAGCGAAGGGTCATGGCGTACCTCGCGTGACAGAGACGGCAGATCGCCCCCGGCAATGTAAGGCAGGTTCGCGACGACCGCTTCGAATCCGTCAGCCCCGGGAGGCAGGAGGTCGGATTCGATGAAATCAATCGAGGCTCCCAGCCGGGAAGCATTTTCGCGGGCCAGCTCCAGCGCGGCGGACGAGACGTCCGATGCCGTGATGGACGCACCGGTTTTCTCCAAAGCGAGCGAGATGGCAATGACGCCCGATCCGGTGCCCACGTCGGCCATCCTCAACCCGTCAGCCGGAAGCCTCGTGAGAACGGCTTCAACAAGTTGCTCGGTCTCGGGACGGGGGATCAGCGCCCTCCCGTCACACAAGAATTCACGCCCCATAAATTCGGCAGTCCCCAACAAATGCTGGAGGGGCCGGCCTTCTCCCCTCGCCCTTACCAACTCCCGCAATGGAGCGCGCTCGACCTCACCAAGCGGCCGGTCGAATTCCATGTACAGCTCGATACGCTTCTTCTTCAGCACATGTGCAAGAAGGTGCTCCGCATTCAGGCGAGGACTTTCCACGCCCTTCTTTTCGAGATAATCAGCCGCCCCGCGCAGCACATCCAACAAAGTCAACACGGCCGGAGCATCCCCGAGTCTTGCCCTTGCCGCAATTGCTTTCTGGTGGAGCCCGTGGGGCGATTGAAACAAGACGAGATTCGTGACCGGGCGGGTGGGCATCCTGCCCTCGCCCCTGGCAGCAAAGACCCCGACTCCGGTTGGAAAAAAGTAAGGAGAGGCAACCGTAGAGGTTCAGACCGCAACTTTCATTGCCCCCGACCAGGCGGTACCGGATCTGAAACGGGCGCTTGCAACCCGCTCAGTGCTGGCGTTTGAAACAACAAGCGGCTAGGCTGTGGGCATGAACACGTTGACACTTCCCGAATTGCGCGAGCTGGACCGGGCCCATCACGTTCATCCATTTACGGACCACAAGCAGATGCACGGGCCCGGCACCCATATCCTCGTGGAGGGCGACGGGTGCCATGTGGTCGATGCCGAGGGGAACCGCTACCTCGACGGGCTGGCCGGCCTCTGGTGTGTGAATGTCGGCTACAACTGTGCCGCGATTGTAAGGGCCGTATCGGATCAGATGGAGCGGTTGCCGTTCTATCCCTCCTTCTTTAACTCCACCACCGAGCCCCCGGTGCGCCTGGCAGCATTCCTGGCCGGAAAGGCTCCGGAGCGGATTAACAAGACGGTCTTTTCGAATTCGGGTTCGGAGGCCAACGAGACCGCCCTGAAGATCATCCGCGCCACCCACCGCCTGCGTGGGGAGCCAAAGCGCACGAAGATCCTCACGCGGACGTTCGCGTACCACGGAGTCACCATTGCGACAACCAGCATGACCGGTCTCCCGAATTGCTATGAACCGTTCGGCCTCCCGCTGGAGGGATTTATCCACGTCCCGGGACCCTACGTCTATGGATCGAAGACCGGGCTCGACGCGTCAGCCTATGGCACGTGGTGTCTCGCAGAGACGGCGCGCATCATTCAGCGCGAGGGGCCGGAAACGATCGCCGCGATTTTTGTCGAGCCCGTGCAGGGTGCGGGTGGAGTGATTGTTCCTCCTCCCGGTTACCTCGCGGAACTCCGCCGGATGGCGCGGGACAACGGATTTCTTTTCGTTGCCGACGAGGTCATCACGGCTTTTGGCCGCCTTGGGGACTGGTTTGCGAGCAACCTCTGGGATCTGGATCCCGATTTGATCACGCTGGCAAAAGGTTTAACAAGTGGCTACCTGCCCATGGGTGCAACGATGATGTCCGACGAGATCGCGGACCTGATGCATGGGGGCGGTTACTTTGCCCACGGGTTCACCTACACCGGTCACCCGAGTTGTGCGGCCGCAGCTCTCGCGAATCTTCACACCATCGAAAGTTGCCACCTCGTCGAAAACGTGCGGGACGATCTCGGACCTCTCTTTCAGAAAAAACTCGCTGCCTTCGCGGATCATCCGGCGGTCGGTGAGGTCCGCGGGGTCGGCTTGATTGGTGCGCTGGAAGTCGTGCCACGCGGCGGCCGCGACGCCATCCCTCACGGCACCGCCATGGGAATCCGTGCTTCCGCCGTGATCCGGGACGAGGGAGCCATCGTGCGGGGAATCCGGGACCTCATCGCGGTTGCCCCGCCGCTTGTGATCACCCATGCCGAGATTGATGAGTTGTTCGGCGCAATCGGGCGCGGTCTCGACAAATTCCTCGCTGCCACCTGATCGCATCGGCCCGCTTCCGAATTATGGCCGAATCCACTGACACCGAGGCTCCCAAACAGGAAGCAACGCCCCCGCCCGGGCGCCCGACATCGCGGTCGTTTTTCCGCATTGAAGGCGGGCGGCTCGCCGTCTGCCCCCCGGCCGAAGCCCAGGTCATCGTCTATAACGAGCCGACCATCGATGATGAGGCCGAGCTGCAGGAACTCTACAACATCGACTACCACACGCTGCAGTCTTCCCTGGACCCTGATGAGCTCTCCCGTCTGGAGTTCGAGACCGACCATGCGGCGATCATTTTCAAGCGCCCCAAAAGTTTCCACGCCCAGGACAACTTCCTGCTCAAGCTGACGTCGACCGGGGTGTTTATTTATGATGATTATCTGGTGATCGTGATGCCCGACGACTCCCCTGTCTTCGAAGGCCGGGTGCCCTTTGTGGTTGAGACGGTTCAGGATGTGATCCTGCGACTTCTCTTCCAGTCCCTCGCGCATTTTGAGGGACATCTCAAAGCGATCAGCATGCTCTCCGATTCCCTCGAGCGCCGCATCATCACCTCGATGGAGAACACGTATCTCCTCAACATGTTCGCCCTGGAAAAAAGCCTCGTCTACATTGTCAACGCCATTGGCGCCAATGCCGCGCTCTTCGGGCGGATGAGAGCTGCCGCCGAAAAACTCGGGTTCGACCGCGATCAGACCGGTTTGCTTGAGGATATCATTATCGAGAACAAGCAATGCTTCCGCCGCACGGAGATATACACCCAGGTGGTGGGAAGCCTCATGGACGCGCGCGCTTCCATCGTGAGCCACAACCTGAACCACCTCATCAAGAATTTCACGATCATCACGATCGCGCTCATGTTGATGAACCTGGTCGTGGGGATCTTTTCAATGAACGTCATGCTTCCCCTGCCCTCGGAGGAACGCATCTGGCCGTTTTACGTCATCCTCGTGCTCAGCGGGGCGGCTGCCGCCTCGGTCTTTTATATCTGGCGGCTGAAGAAGTGGTAACCGGCTATTTCGCGAGTTTCTCCGCCATCTCGGCAAAGCGCTTCGCGGCGTAGGCGGTGAGAGCCGGTTTGAGCATCGGCGAAGCAATTTTGAGTGCGGCGAGCACGACGCCGATCAAACCGAGGGGACGCGATTCTTTTACGCGCAGTTTCTTGTCCCCTTTTACGGGAGGTCCGCCCGTGCGGATCACCCGGGTTTTCGTGCGGGGACCGGCTGCCATCCAGCCGACGGCGGCTGCCACACCCATCCATAGTGCCGGCCGGGCCGCGATCGAGCGGTTCACCTTTGCGACAAGATTCAGTTCGTCGGTGACCGCCGTAAAATCCCGTGCGAGAGCGGCGCGGCTTCGGGCGATTTCGTTGAGCAACTCGTCCTTGGTCATGGGCGTGCCGATTTCAAGGAGTCGAGATCCTTGCGGATTTCAGCCGAGGTCGATGTGAAGACCGGTGCCCGCATGTGCCTGCGCACGTGCGACGCACACAGAAACGCCACAAGAAAATGAAGCAAAGCCAAGCCGAGGGAAATCCAGAGCCATGAGACGCCAAAAAGCAGCGCGGCAAGGAAAGCGACGAAGAGCAGGATGAGGAGATAGCCGAAAACAAGGAAGACCACCGCCGCAAAGAGCATCACCGCAAGGCGGAGGTACAGGGCGAGGGCTTCCCGGCCTTCCAATCCGGCAAGCTCGATGATGGCACAGATGTGCCTTCCGCCCGAGCCCCAGAGGCTGAGCAGTTCGCCCACAAAGCCCCGCTGCGCAGGCGGAGCGGGGATCTCACCGGCCATGCGTGGCGCCGCGGACTAGCGGCGGAAAAGAACTCCGAGCACGAAGCCCGCGCCGACGGCGATGCCGATTGCTTTGAGCGGGTTCTCCCGGATGTAGGACTCGACGTCGCCCTGAATGTTCTCGGCTTTTGCGCGGTAGGTTCCGGCAGCCTGCTGGGCCTGTCCACGAATCTCATCATACTTCGCGGATGCGGCACCGCCGAATTCCTTGGCAGCAGCTCCGAGGTGTTCTTTTCCGGTTTCGATGACGGTCTGCGCTTGCTTCTTCACGGTTTCACCGACGGCCTTGCCGGCTTCGGTGGCTGCGTCGAGGGCTTTCTTTGCGTGCTCCGCACCGCTTTCAATTTTCTTTGCTGCTTCAGTTTTGTTTTCGGACATGGGTTGCTCCTTGGGTTAGTTCACTTCGATTGTGGCACATCCGACCCCGGTGGCAAGTATGGAGAAGGAAAGAATCGGCGACGGAGTGCGAGGCGGCTCACCTTCCCTCGCTCCGTGCTGGGGATCTCCTTCACCTGGAACCAATCGCGGGGCAGTTGCCATGCGGGCAGGTGCCCCGCGCAGTGAGCCCGGAGCGTTTCCGTGGGCAATGCTGTCACCACGCATGCGGCCACCGTCTCCTCGCGGCCACCCGGGCTGGTTCCCGCAAAGACGACTGCGGCCTGAACGCCCGGGTGAGCCAGAAGGACCGCCTCAATCTCCGCGGGGTTCGCCTTGCGCCCGCCGATATTGATAAAATCCGAAACCCTCCCGACGATTCGAAAGCCGTCGCAGGTTTTTTCCAGAATGTCGGAAGGCTCATAAAACCCGCCGGAGAGAGCATCGCCCGCCTGCGCGGGCACATAACAACGCCCCACCGCGTCCCCGCCCACCCGGATCCGCAACCCTTCCTCACCCGCCGATTCCTTGATTTCCACTCCCGGCAGGGGAGGGCCGACAAAACCTTCCGGAACGCCGGGGTCCCCACCACCATCATAGCAAATTCCACCGCATTCCGAGGCACCATAGAAGGAATGCGCTTTCCGCCCCGTGGCTTCAAAGAAGGCAAGGGCATCCCGTCTGGCCAGAGGCGCTCCGGCCGAGATGCAGAGACGCAGGCCAGGCAGCGGTGTACCAACGCCAGCCAGGGCCCGGAAAAATGCCGGGACCCCCGGAAAAACGCTCGCTCCCCCAGCGGCAGCAGCCTCCGCCAGGGCCCGGGGCATGGAATCTTTCGCCAGGACAAGTGGAACGCCCTCGAAGAACAGGGCTCCGATCAGGTTGGTTAGTCCGTAGGAATGGGCGAAGGAGATTGCCGCAAGGTTGCGATCCGGGCGGGCGATGCCCATGCCGGTGCAGACATTGCTGGCATCAGCCATGAGGTTGTTGCCG
>JBGSSC010000542.1:0-7306 GCA_041737265.1 Terrimicrobiaceae bacterium
CCGAGGCTTGCTCCGGCCACGCAATCCATCGCGATGTCGATGGGATGCCGGTCCAGAATCGCCCCCAAGTCATCGATCCGTCGGTTGACGATGATGTCGGCGCCGATGGTTCGCACGAAACGCGCCTTTTCTTCCGAGCCCACCGTGGTCACGACTGTTGCGCCGAGTTCCTTGGCCAGCTGGATGGCGGCAATGCCGAGTCCGCTCGCGCCAGCTTGAATCAATACGGTGTCACCGGCCTTCATGCCGCCTTCCAGGCAGAGGTTCAGGTAGGAGGTGGCAAACGCTTCGGGAATCGCCGCGGCCTCTTCCATCGACAAACCCTTGGGAACAGGGATCGCCATGTCTGCGGGCACAGCCACCATTTCTGCATACCCTCCGCCGCCGAGCAGGGCGCAGACAGCTTCGCCCTGTTGGAAACGGCCCCCGGCGGGAGCTTGAACCACGATCCCCGCCACCTCCAGGCCCATCCACTCAGGGCAACCGGGCGGCGGTGGATAATTGCCCGCGCGCTGCATCAGGTCCGCGCGGTTCACCCCCGCCGCCCGCACCTCGATCAACAATTCATTTTCGCCGGGCGAGGGGTCCGGGACCTCACTCCAAATCAGGTTTCGATTTTTATCAACGAGGATGGCGTGCATGTTTCTGATGGAGCTAAGAATTTTCCGACCCAATCCGGTCGAAGCTGCAAACTCGGGAGTTGATGGGCTTTTTCATAGGGAATGGAAATCATTATGCCGCTGCAAGCGGATGTTCCCGGTCAGCCAGAGGGAAGCCCACGGCCCGGCCGGCAAGGTGGGATGCGTAGATGCCTTGGATCATTTCCACGACAAGCCGCGCGTCGTGGATATCAGAAACCGGTTGGCGGTTTTCCCCGACCGAACGGATCAAGTCCCAGGCCGCAAAGCGTCCCGCCTGAAGCAACCAGAGGGGACGCGGAACATCCGGCTGGCCGCAAAGTTTTTCCTCCAGCGGTGCCGCTCCGGGGATGGAGCGGGTTTCAGTCAACGGCACTTCCTCGAAGCAGGCTTCCGCATCGGGGAAGCCGGGCCGGCGACTGATGAGCAGTGGCAAACGGTTCGAGAGGAGGTCATCGAAGCGTAAGGACAGCACGCCGCTGGTTCCGATCACACTCAACCCCATGTGGCGCGGACTTTTTTCAAGGTCGAACAAAGGATCCCGGGGGTTGAACAGGCCCCGGCGGCTTTCAAAGATTCCCCGTACTCCGCCTGCAAAACGAAAGCTGGCAAACACCTCATCCCCGAGGGCCGGAGCGACCGGCTCCACAAGTTCCTTCTGCAAGGCGGTTGCAGGTTGTCCGTCGGTGAGCACCTCCGCTCTCACACTACATGGAGGACCAAAGAAAAAGACCATCAGATCAAGAATATGCGTTCCAAGCACGATGAGATCCTCGCCTCCGCCGCGATGATCGCATTTGCCGCGTCCGATCACTGTCAGGGGAGTGCCGATCTCGCCGGCTTCCACCAACCTTTTCATGGTGAGGAAACCGAGGTCGTTCCGGGCCGGATGTGCCACGGCGAACTTTGTTCCGCCCTCGCTGGCAAGACGGGCCATCGCGTCGGCCTCAGTCAGGAAAACACTCACCGGCTTTTCGCAGTAAATGTGACAGCCCTTAGCCATGGCCAGACGCACTTGCTCCCCGTGATCGCCGGGGTGCCGGGAACACAAAACCACGATGTCGGGCGTCTCGTGTTGAAACATCGTGGCGCAGTCCGGGTAATGCCGGGAAGCACCGGTCTGCGCGAGTTTTAAATCGAGGCCGTCCGCGTTCGCGTCCACGAGGGCGGTGGTTTCGACACCGGGCAGACCGCGAAATGCCACATGAAGTCCGTGTCCCCCGAGCATGGGCTTTGAGGTGTCCTTGACCAACGCGACTTTCCAATGGCGGCGCATCGTTAGCTACCGGCGCCGCAGCTGCGGCCTCCATCGATCGTGTGGTTCGAACCCGTGATGAAAGCTGCGTCGTCGGAACTCAGGTAGAGAATGAGATTGACCACTTCCTCCGGTTCGGCGGCCCGTCCAAGAGCGGTCCTCATTCTCGCCATGGCGGCACGCGTCAACACGGGACCGGGTGAGACGCAGCAGGCGCGCACACCATGAGGAGCGCCGCAAAGGGCGAGCGATTTGGTTAAACCGATAAGCCCACTTTTGCAGGCGCTGTATTCGGCGGCGGACGCTGAACCCGTAAGTCCGTCCACCGATCCCAGGCTGATAATGACGCCCCGTTTCTGACGGATCATCGCTCCCAGCACGGCGTGGCTGAAAAAGACTGTGCCCTTCAAGTTGACATCCACACCCCATTCAATCACCTCCGGGGGGAGTTCATGCCAGGGCATGTCCCGGCAACCAAAAATGCGCCTTGCGGCCCCACCCGCGCAGTTGAGAAGAATGTCGATGCCACCGTACTTTTCAAGAGCGAGATCGACGGCCAGCCTGATCTGATCATAGCAACGAACATCCACGACCAACCCGGTTGCCTCGGCTCCGGTCTGGCGAATGCCTTCGGCGGCAGCTTCCACGGCCGTGGGATTGACGTCGGTCAGCACGACTTTTGCGCCCTCGCGGGCAAACTTTTGCGCTGCCAGCAGACCCAGGCCCGACGCCGCGCCTGTGATGATCACGACCCTGTCTTTGTACCGCATCGGTGATGTCTCTATTGTTATGATGTTCTCCAGAGGAATGGCCCGGGACACGAGTTAAAAATATGTTCACGTGCACATTATTGGATCGAATCAATCATGTCGAGGCTTCTATGGATCCGCAGGCGCCATGGAGGTTTGAAGGATGCTGTTATTTTCGGGGTTTTCATTCCGCTGGTTTCAGTTCCAGGCGAACGGTGGAGCCGTTGGAAGGAAGGGGAACCGAGGCGCTTTGAAAATCGGGATGGGTGATACGGACCGTCTTTTTATTCTGCGCGGGATTCGAAAGAAAAAGGGATCGGTCAGTTTGGAGGAAGAGGCAGGATTGGTTTACTTTAAGAGGGGAGGACTGATCCTGTCTGTCCGGTTGATAAACTGCTGTCATCGTCATCCCATCAGTGAATCGCACCGACTGAATCGCCGGGTCATTGTGGAGAACCGCCACTCCGGCCTCCCGGGCAATCTGTGATGCCTCCCGCGGTGTTTTTGCCGGTGCCAGCACATAGGCGACATTTTCCGTGCCATGGCGCAGGACCGGAAGAAACCGCTTGATACGCACGAAGTCGCTCGATCCGCTAAGGGAGATTTTTGCCCAACTCCCGGAAACTTCCCCCAACCGGAGTTGGATGCGGGACGGTTGAAGCAAAATGTAAGCGAACTGGTTGTGGTGGATCCACGAAACTCCTGAAAATTCGCTACTTTTCCCGGTATCCTGAGACCCGTCTTCGAAGCCAACAGTCACCTCTCCGCACTGGCGCGTCTGATCAAGAGCAGTGAAGAGACCGTAGGGGTGGGTTCCACCCGCAAGTAAGAGACCCGGATCGTCATTGCCTGGAGCAGACACCCCGCCGATCAGGCAGACAATCCGATCTCCATGAGCCGCCCAGAATTTCCTGCACTTCAAGCCCAGCCGGGGACTCCCGAATTCGTAGTCCATCACCGTCAGCCCGCTGATCCCGTCGCTCACCCCGCCTGTGAAAGCATTGCGCACCCGCTCGCGGGAGTTTGGAACAAAGGTTGTTCCGGGCAGCAGGTTCCAGTCCCAACAGGGCATCATGTCGAAATACTCCACCCCGCTTCGCATCAGGTAGGCATCGCCTTGTCCCATCATCGCGGCTCCGCCCAGATTCTCTCCATTGATGGTTTCGGCCCGCTCGGTCCGGTCGGAAGTGGTCTTGAGAAAAAAGCTGAATTCCGGGCGATGATACGCGGTGAAGTCAGCAACAGGAAAATGCCGGTGTCCCTCCGGAATCGAAAACCCCTCTCCGCAGGCAATACGCTGCAATTGCTCTGCGTTTCGCGGGTCGATTTCCGCAAGGTGTGAGGCAGCGACCGAGAGGTCAATCGGGCCCAGCATCCCGGGGCGGGCGACCTGGCGATCGACAGTTGAAGGCACGGTGTGACGCCCACGAAGCATCCAACGAGTTCCGGCCAAAAGCAGGCGGCTCAGGGCGTCTACTTTTTCCGCCTCAAGTTGCCAGGGAGTTCCCTGAAGCTGCCACGCCGCGCGCGCAGCTGTTGAGAGAAAAGCGAACCCGTAGGAAAGCTGCTGGAGGCGAAATCCGTGCTGGAAGAAGCTCCAGTCGTTCTGAATGCCCTCCAAGTCCCCCACCTTGATCTCCTCGCTGATTAGGAGTGCCATTCTTTCGACGAGGGCCTCATCGCCCTGCCAGGCGCCATCATGGAGCGCGATGTCCGCGCTCCACACCAGATTGGCGCCCGTTCCGCCAACGCGGTATTGCCTCAAAAAAGAAAAAGCCCCGTCCGGAACGTCGCCCGGATCAGGTCCCAGAAGCAAAATGATGTCCCGCATATCACTCGGCGATCCGATCTCGTTGTGAAACCAGTTCTTCGACTGGGGAGCAGTCCCTATCCAGAACGTGAGGGCGCACTGGATTGCCTCCTGCCAATGCATCTCTCCGGAAACTAACCTCAGACCCATCCCCCTGATCCGTTTCAGATGATGATAGCTGCCCGCAGGCCCCTGAATGATCACCCCGGAGTAGTCCAGATCGGGCCACCGCCCTTCCGGACACAAAAGATCCGCCCACCTGCGGCACACAGCTCCCTCAGGCTGTATCTCACGCTGCAAACTTTCCCTGCCTTTGTTCAGGACCGACTCAAAAGCCATCTTCATTCGGTAATCAGCCTTGGCCATGCCGGCCACACCCTGGGCATTCGGGGAAGGGACCTGACCCATACGGCAGAGTTCTTGAATAATCCTGGACCGGATCGGTGCCGACTCTACGAAACCGTCAGTCCCTCCTTTATGCAACCATGCGGCGCCGCCGGAGGGTGACCACAACCGTCAAACCCACTGTCAGGAGAATCCATGTGCTGGGCTCAGGGATTGCCGTCACGCTGGCGACAAGATCGTTGCCGTCGCCACCCGTGTAGGAGAGTTCAAACCCGTATGTCGCGGAATTGAAGGTCAGGTCGAAGGTGTCTCCAGGGCCAAAGGCAGCTCCGTTGATTGTCGCAAAGCCTCCGGTTATGGCATCCCCGCCGTCGTTGCTGATCAGCGTAAACGATTGGGCAATGGATGGTGCATAACTCAAGGTCATAACAAGATCCGCCCCGAGTCCGATGTCACTGTTCAGGTTGACAAGTCCATTCACCACGAGTTGGTCATACAAAGAGCCCGGCGTCGTTCCGGCTATCTCCATCGTCAGATCGGCCCCACTTTGCAAGCTGACTCCTCCCACTGTCAGGGCCGCCGTGCTGTTGCCTGGAGACAGATTTCCTCCGCTCTGCACGTTCACCGACTGGCCAAGGGTGCCCGATCCTCCCAACGTGCCGCCGCTCTGCACCGTCACCGTGCTGTTCGTCAGGCTTCCGTTCACGAGCAATGTTCCCGCCGATATTGTCGTGTTTCCGGTGTAAGCATTGGTTCCCTCATAGGTAACCGTTCCGGACGTCGATTTGGTCACCACAGCTCCTGCATTGAACTGCGCCAGATTCCTCAACGTTCCGCTCTGAAGATTAAAAGTTGTCAGGTTTGTGATCGTGCCGTTGGTCAGGTCAAGGGCTCCGCCGTTGAGAGTTATCGTTGAGGTGAGCTGACTGGGACCGGTTCCCTCCGCAACGTTGCCGTTTACAGTCAGTGAACCTCCGGTGATGGAGACATTGGCAATCAGCGCTCCCACAAAGCTGCTGCTGCCCCAGTTGCCCATGGTCAGATTGTTGGTGATTGTCACTGCGCCGGTTCCAGACACATTCAGGTTGCCGGTCACAGGCTGGTTGTTCGTCCCTTGGCTCGCAGCAAGGATCATTGAGTCAGCGAGAAAAGTTCCTCCACTCACGTTCAAATTCCCGGTAAGTTGTCCGGTGCTCCCGCCCCCAGCATTGGTGTAGCCCAAACGGACCGTGGTGGCATCGATAGACCCCTCATCCATGCTCAATGAGCCGGTGACCACCGCCGTGGTCGAAACGCCAATGAACAAGTCGTTCAGAAGAGCGTCCACCGTGCCTCCTGTAAAATCAACTGTCCCTGCAATAGTTGTCCCGGACGATGCACCGGTCTTACCAACGATCAGGTTGGCGCGACTGGTGCCATCCTTCGCCCGGATCACCACCTCGGGAGTCGGGCCTGGCCCGAGTGTTTGAAAAATCATTTCACCGGACGACCTGTTCTGAACGGCACTGGATGCCGCACCGATGTAGATGTTATCCACATTGAGGTCGTTGGTTCGCCCAAGTTGAATCGATGAAGTCAGCGTTGTTCCAGTTCCGTTGCTGACTCCTTCCGTGCTTCCAACGATGACGGCATTGGCAGTTAAGGTGTTGGCCGTTGCGAGGGAGAGAAGTCCCAAAGACTTGGCGTTGCTTGTGCCCCGGGTCCCGACCTCGATATTGTTCACGTTGGCCGAGAAGCTGCTCAGCCCCGACAGGTCCAGAATCGAGTAACCGACGATCGATGTGCTGTTGGTGGGATTGTTCACCCAAATATTGGAGGCCGTCTCCTCAACGACCATTGCTCCTTCACCCTGCACCTTCACATTCGTAACAAAGGGTCCGCTCTCGTCCCGTCCAACCGCCAGGATATTGGTTGGAGGTGTTCCAGCAGCATTCAATGTCAGCGTCACTCCGGAATTGATGTTCATTACCTGCCAGTTATTCGAATAATCTGAGATGGCTGGCGGGGTCGCTAAGTTGTTGATGGTCTGTCGATAGGTCAACGACTCGATGGTGGTATTCTGGTCGACAGTGTTCCCAACGGTGGTGGAGTTGCCCTTGCCCGCATCGGAAAACACAGCGTAATTTCCGGATGCGGATCCATTGGGATTCCAGTTTGAGGTCGTGGACCAGAGTTTGTTCGCCCCACCTCCTGCATCCCATGTCACTGTTGACTGCGCATTGACGCCGCTGAAGGCTGCGGCAAAGGCGAGGAGGCTGAGAGTTCCAGCGCGGAGGGGGAGGGAGGATTTCATGGGGTATGAATGTTCACGTGCACAATATCCCGCATGCCCTCCTTGTCAATAGTTTTTTCCAGGATTTATCGAGGCCGAATTGACTCAAATGAAAAGACACCGGGGCAGGAAAAGAAGGAGGAGAGGAAAAGATACGTTGCCTCAATGAAAAAGACACCATGTCCCGGTGGCCTTAAAAATGAGTGCAAAGAGTCGATGGGAGTTCATGACATTAAT
>JBGSSC010000570.1:0-5067 GCA_041737265.1 Terrimicrobiaceae bacterium
TCCGGCGATGCATATGTGCGAGGTGCACTGGCCGAGCCGTTCAACATGGAGGTCGCCAGCACCGAAATCCTCTACGCGACGCCCACGGGTGCCAAAACGCGCAGCCGGGCGAAGGTCACGGCCCCGGCACGCTTCTCTCTCGACGAAAAAGTCGAGGCGATCTGGCGTTTCGAGGACGGGCAATGGCGGATTTCCGAGCTCGAGTATCCCGAATGGGTTCCGGTCGTTGGGACATGGCGCAGGGCCGGGGCCCGGGGAGAAAATTCCATCGAGCTCCGCGTGCTGCCCGGCGGCGGATACCTGATTTACGCCGACCGGGACCGTTCGGTGCCTACCTTCCGGGGGAGTTACACCTACGAGCAGGGAACAATCATCCTGACCGACAGCTCCGCCGCCGTCGCTGGCACTTTGGACCGGTCCCCGGGTGCCTATGCGGTCGTCGCCGGAAGGGACCGCGCGGATTTCCGGAAACTCGCCGACGACAACCGCTGGCGAGGAGAGCGTTTCGAGGGCCTCTGGTCAGCCGCTCACTAGTTAAGCCGTCTGCTCACGCAGAGGACTATCTTTCATTCAGTTTCAATATCTTTACGTTTGTGTCGCCTGCCATCACAAGGCCATAGGCGAAACCAATCCGAGCTTCGAATTGGTGCCGTCGTCCGCAATGGCACAACCCTAAATGCCTTCCGGAGTGAAATGCTCATTGCAAGCAGGACCATAAAGTATCGCAAACGCGTCTCCCTCCATTTTGCGCAGCAAAATATTTCTAATCCGGCGGCGGGGGGAGCCCGTTTCTCACCGGATCTTCTTGCCCACAACCCCACCCTTGGCACCGGCTCCCGCCGGATTAGGGTTATTCGAAGCGCAGGGCTTTAACGGGATCCAGCCGTGCTGCAAACCATGCCGGGAGCAGCGCAGCAACCGAGCAGATGGCAAAGGCGCTCACACAGATCAGGGCGACGTCCGAGCCGACAATTTGTGCGGGGATTTCGCTGAATTGATAAACACTGCGAGGAAAGACCTCCACGTGCAGGGTTGATGCGAGCCAGTCGCTTACCTGATTCCGGTATTGCACAAGTGCGATGCCGGAAAAAAGCCCTGCGGCCGTTCCGAACGCTCCGACGACGATCCCCTGCACGAAAAACACTGCCACGATCTGTGTCGTGCGGGCTCCCAGAGCCTTGAGGATGCCGATTTCGCGTGTTTTCTGCACGGTGACGGTGATGAGCGTGTTCATGATGCCGAAGGCCGCGACAAGGATGATGAACATGAGGATAAAAAACATGACGTGCCGCTCCATGCGGATGGCATCGAAGAGTTGCTTGTTGAGATCAACCCATGTGAGCGCCGAAACGGGCGGCTCGAGGATTTCGTTGAGTTTGTCTTTGACCGCACTGGCGCGGAATGGGTCGGTTGTCTTGAGTGCAAGGCCATGGGCATCGGGGCCGAGGTTATAAATTTCCTGACCGACGTGAAGGGGCACGAGGAGAAATTCGCTGTCGTAGAGATAGCGTCCGCTCTCAAAGATCCCGGAAACCTCCAGCTCAAGCGGGAGCAACATTTGTTTGAGGTCCGGCGCACTCGCCTCCCCTCCCTCGCGCTCGATGCGTTCGAGTTCTTCGAGAACTTCGTTGATGTTGCCCGGCGAGAAAACGGTCACCTTGTCGCCGACCGTGGCTCCGAGGATGGTGGCAAGTTCGGAGCCGAGGATTGTCTTGTCGCCGTCGAGATCATAAGTGCCCGCGGTGAGAAATTTCTCGATGTCCATGACCGAGCGTTCGCGCGAGGGGTCCACTCCGCGGATCTTTGGTGCCATGCGCCGGCTGCCGAACTGGACGAGTACCGGTCCCTGCACAAAAGGCGCGGAGGCGACAACCCCTGGCACTTCCGCGCAGCGCGCGGCAACGCCCTCCCAATCCTCCAATACTCCTCCGCTGCCAACCACCACATGCGCGTCAAAGCCGATAACTTTTCTCTGAAGTTCCTGCTCGAAGCCGGTCATCACCGAAATCACCAGAATCAAGACCATCACCCCCAACGTAACCCCTAGAATGGAAATGAGGGTGATGATCGACAGGAACGTGCGCTTCGGCTTCAGGTAGCGAAGCGCAAGAAAAAGGCTGAAACCCCGGGGCTGCATGGGTCGGTACGGCGACCGCTCAGGGCTCGGGATTTGCCTTAATGAACCGGCTGAACCAGACGCCCGAGGGTTCGAGGATCAGCGAGCGACCGCCCGGGGCAAGCCGGCTGAGACCGAAGTTGGCACCGTAACCCTCCGCCCACTCGTAGTTGTCGGTGAGAGTCCATGGGAAATACCCGCGGATATCCACCCCATCGTTCATTGCGCGGCGGAGCTGATTGAGGTGCTCGCGGAAGTAGCGGATCTTTTTCTGTTCGCTCTGGGTGCCGATCCCGTTCTCTGAGACGACAATCGGTTTGCCGTAGCGTTTATAGACTTCCATGAGCGTCGCGTGAAAACCCTCCGCGTCGATCTCCCATCCGTTCTGGGTGTAGTAGCTGGTGAGCTCCCCCTGCGGGCGGTAAATGAACCTCAGGGCGGAGGCGTCTTGAGAATAGTAATAATTGACCCCGATGATGTCGGTGACATCGGCAACCTGATCCAGGTGGTCCCAGTTCTGGCGTTGCATCATGTTGTAAACGAAACCGGTGGGATCCTGGAGGAAGCTCCGCCGCCAGTTCGGGATTGAATAAATCCCCATGACCAGCGCGTCGGGCCGGTGGCGGTGAATGATGTCCGCTGCGTCCCGGTACATGCGGACCGCCACCCGCGATGCCTGCTTGAGTGCACCGGGCGTGAGGAGGAGACCGGGAGGCCAGTGCCCGCCGAAGTAGCTGATATAAAGGTCACCGTTGGGTTCGTTTTGAGGAACGAATACGCGCACGTGCGGGGCCAGCGCCACCGTGACTTTTTCAACAAATCCCCGCCATGCGGTCTCGACGTCGGGGTGAAGAAAGTTCGATTTGTCTTTGGCCTTTGGATCGTAGAGCCAGTCCGGGAATGTAAAGTGCCAGAGGGTGACGATCGGTTCGATTCCATTGGCACGGAGGCGGCGTGCCATGGCGGCATAACGGGCAATGGCGGCCTCGTTGAAGACTCCCGGCTTTGGCTCCACCCGTCCCCACTCGATGCCGAAACGATAATGGGTGACACCGAGCTTTTTGAGGGTTGCGAGATCCTTGTCGAAACGTGACCACGAGAAGGTGGCATCGTCACCACGCGCCGGGATGTAGCCCTCCTCCGCAAAAACGTCCCAATCGGTTTTGAAGTAGAAAGGTGAGCCCGGGGCGACGCCGCGGTCCTCGTTCTGGTAGCTGGAGGTCGAAGTTCCCCACCAAAATCTGCCGGTTTTCACCTTTGTTTTGCCGGTTGCCGGCTTATCATAGGCCTTGGGTGGCATCACGCAGGCACTGCAGGCGAGCGCGATGATGCACACAGGAACGAAGCGGGTGGTCGAAAGGAGAAATTTCAAAGGAAGGTGGGTTGTTGCATGTCTTTAGCGGGATGCATAGATTGCCACAACCATGAACTCAGCAACACTCTCTGCAGCCCTGCTATTCGCTCTCGCGATGATCCCGACTCCGGCCGTCGCATTTCCCCGGGGCGATGGCTCGTTTGTCGCACCCGATGCAATTGTCCTCAAGGACGGACGCACCGTCAAAGGACTCATCGTCAAAAACTCGGTCCTCGCCGTCACTCTCCAGGAAAGCGATGCCGAGCGAACTTACCCGAAATCCGAAATCTCCCGCATTCTTGACAATGCCGACACCGGCCTCGAGCTCACCAAGATGCACCGCCGCGGCCACCTGCCATCGTGGCGGACGATTGTGAACGACCTGCGCACCCACGACTCGATCCGATCGCTGGTGCAGATCCCCGCAGTGCGTGTGGATACGGGTTCTTTCCGCAATGTCCCCTACAGATCGTTCCGTCTGAACCGCGATATCGAGTTCAATCTGTATGGCAATCCCGAGGACCCGGCCGGTATGGAGCTCGGAATTTTTGGAATGAGGGCGGGCGACGACAAGCTGCGCCGGAAGCTTCGGGCTTATTTCGCGGGCTTTCTGACGGGACGCGACGAGATCCGGGCCCTTTACGAAGTGGACCTTGAAGGGGGCTCCGCGAAGGCCGGGGATTTCATCGTGGAGATCACTCCCAAGGATGCGCCGGACGCCTTTGGCGCATGGTGGATCTCCCTATACAAGCAAAGCGAGATTGATGCTGCCAGGCTATCGGATGCAGCATATGCCAAAGTCACCCTCCCCGCCGATCAGGTCATCGACCATCGCGGCCACGTGAAGGATGCGTTTCACACCGACGCCATCCGCGGACTCTCCGAATATGCGATCGAGTCCGGTGATTCAGCGGTCCGGGGCTTTTATCGTGACGCGACCGGCCTGCTCCGCACCCTGATGCGGCCGAAGGTTGGCAGCGAAAGCGTGGAATAACCCTAGTCCGGCGGGAGCCGGTTCCAAGAGCGGGTTTGTTGGCAATGGGACCCGGTGAGAAAGGATTCCCATCGCCGCCGGATTAGTAAAATTTTGCTGCGCAAAATGAGGCGATGATATGTCCCTTTCTTGTGTCCCTCCGGCCTTCGTTTTCTTCGTGTCCTTCTGTGATACCTGTATCATTTCCAGAAATTTGGCGCTTTTTGCGCAGGATTGAAGAGGTAAAGGACCTAAACCCGCGGCGTTGCGCAAGGCGGTGCGGCACCCTATGGTGGCGGGGTGGCAAAAACACGCAGCGAGCAAAAAGGACCGCACAGCCCTCTTGAACGGGTGATGCTGGGTGCCGGACGTGCCCGGTCCGCCGGGCGCCATTTTTTGCGACGCCTGACGCGCAAGCCAAGGACGGTTTCCGAGTCGCCCAACCTTCTCCCCACGCTCATCAAGGTCTTCGCGGCATTTGCAAGAGTTGATGGAGAGCTGCTTGAGGAGGAAATCGACTCCACCCTCGGCTTCCTCCGCTATGATTACCCGGACGCCGTCTATTCGGAGCTCCGCAAGCTCTTCCGCGAGGCCCTCCATGAGCAGCAGGATCTCGACGCAATC
>JBGSSC010000577.1:0-7032 GCA_041737265.1 Terrimicrobiaceae bacterium
TCGGCATTTCTTCAACTTTGCAACCTGCAACTTTGTTGGCGACAACCTGCAACCTCCAACTTGGTTGGCAACAATGGCAACCCGCAACTTCGCCTCAAGCGGTCCGCAACCTGCAACACCGCCTCCGGCGGCCCGCAAGCACAATCCGCGCTTTATTGCGGAAGAACAGATCAGGGAAAAATTGCCGCAAGAGGGCGCAAAGAACGCAAAAAAGGGAAGGGGGGTTGGCCAATAATCTCTTGAGAGGGAGGCAACATCCACTATCGTGGTCAAACCGTGGCAAGCACTTTCCTACAGTCCGAAACGCGGACCGCACACTCCGAGGACCTCAGTGCGGCGATCGCGGTGTTCCGCCGCCATCCGGCGATTCGACGCGCGCGTCTTTTCGGGTCCGCGGGACGCGGAAGGACTCTTGATTGGAGATCGGATCTCGATTTTGCCGTGGAGGGGCTGCTGCCCGGAGAGGAATACGGGCTCTGGTCTGAATTGGACGAGGTCGTCTCCCGCCCGGTGGACTTGGTCCGTCTGGAGGACGCAAACGAGTTGCTGAAATCGGAAATCCTCAAGGGACACATTATTTATGAAAATTGACCCGGCCTCTGCCGCGACCGTTGCGGCCATCATCCAGAGTGACGTGCAAGCGATCCTCAAGCTGAGTGGGCAGCTTGAAGATCTCCAGAAAAGCTTGGACCAGCCTGATGCCGGCTTTCGGGATCTGGCGGCCGCAGCCTACGTGCTCCACAATCTTTACAATGCCCTGGAGAATTCGTTTGAACACATCTCCCGAGCCTTTGAAAACCATGTGAAAGACCCTGCTCAGTGGCACAAGGAGCTTTTGATGAAAATGTTTCTCGACCTTCCTGGAATCCGCCCGGCCGTCCTGGCTCCCTCGTGCAAAAATCTGCTCCATGAACTTAGGGGATTCCGTCACATATTCCGACACAGCTACGACTTCGAGATCGATCAGGAAAGGCTTCTCCACCTGCTCTGCGCATGGATGGCCGGACGGAAGACCGTGACAGATTCCCTGACCAGCTTCCAAGATTGGCTTCTCAGCACGGGATCCTGATCACGGGGTGGGTCTTGTCAGGCGAGATCTTCAATGCATTTTCCGCCATCAAAAACGGGAATGTTTCAACCGGTGGACGCGGGCTCGGAAAGGACTGTCTTTGACAGGATTAACAAGATTAACGGGATTGGTTTACAATGGCCGCCCACATGTCTCGCAGGTTTGTATAGACGAAGCCTTGGCGAAGGCGAAAGCCTCTGGGGCGTAGGCGGACATGTCACGCCGTAGCCCGCAACCTGCAACACCAGCAAAGCTGGCAACACCGCCTTCGGAAGCCTCCGCAACCTGCAGCTCCGCCTTCGGCAACTCGCAACACCGCCTACAGCGGCCCGCAACCCGCAACTCCGGCCCCCGCGGCCCGCAACGACCCTGTTGTTCACTTTGACGCACCAGTCTAAGGGTGATACGATTTCAAATGATGCCGAAAGTGTCAGAGTTTTTTGGAATTGAGATCGTCTTCAATTACCGGGGAGAGCACAACCCACCGCATTTCCATGCGCGCCACGCGGGCAAGGAGGGTGTTTTCGCCATAAATCCTATTGCATATATGCATGGAGACCTTTCCCCGCGAGCAGTGGCATTGGTCATCGAGTGGGCCGTTGCCCGCTCGGCTGAATTGGCCAACTGCTGGAGTTTGGCAAGAGAAATGAAGCCGGTCCCTCAAATCCCGCCCTTGGAATAACCAGAATGAACTCCCCGGCTTTTTCCAATAAATTTTCACTTTCCAGCGCTCGAAGCGGGGACGGGTATGTCGTTCACCTTGGTTTCGAGGATGGTTGCGAGTTTGAGCTTGACCTCGCGCCTGACCTGCTGGGGATTAGTGGCCCTCTAGTTTCTCCCCTGGAAGATCCCGGAATTTTTTCGCAGTTGGAGATCCGACATGGCTCGTTGGTATTTCCTACTGGTCTGGACTACGGAGGAGATGTTTTGCGTCTCTGGTGCGAGAACGGTAGCGTCACTGATCAGGAACGCACTGACGAGTTGGCCAGAAAGTTTTTTGGTGTAACGGCTCCGTGGTCGGATGCCGCCTAGAATCAGTTGACGGTCGCCTTGCCCAAGGCGTGACGCCCTATGGGCCAACCTGCAACACCGCCTCCGGCGGCCCGCAGCCCGCAACCCCGCCTCCGGCGGCCCGCAACCTGCAATCAGCAATTTCTTCCAGTCGCACGTCCATAAGCCTCCTCGATACCCTCCAGATATGCGGTTTCCGTGAACCGCTCCTTGGCTCGCATCCAGGCTGCCCGGGAGAGTGCCTCCAGCCGCGCAGGGTCACTTGCAAGCGACTCAAGGCAGGAACAGATATCGAAAGCCATTTGATCAGGAGAGGTAACCGGTACAACGAATCCGCAGGATGAATCGACGACCATGGGTGCCCCGCCGGCATCCGCGACAACCGGCACAGCACCACAGGCCATCGCTTCAATCATCGTGACGGGAGCCCCTTCACGGAGACTGGGCAAAAGATAAATATCTGCTTCGGCGAGGTGCCTGCGGTATTCATCCCCGGAAAAATGATGGCCCAGAGAGACTGAGCCGCTTCCAAAATTCATTTTTGCGGCAGAGCGCTGCAAGTGCCCAAGTTCCGGACCGAGGCCGCCAAAAGTGAACGAAAACTTCAGGCCTGACCTCCCGGCGTGTGCGAGGGCTTCCAGAACGATGGCCACTCCTTTTCGCCCCTCAAGATTGCCTCCAGCGAAGATTCTGAGTCGTTGATTTCCCGTGGCTCCCTTATCGGTCTCTCCCGCTTTGCATTCGATGTCTTCCTGAGAGAGGAACTTCTCAGGGGGCAAAAAGCTTTGGGAGAGGTATCGGACCTGGTGGCTCGGCAGGCCCAGCTTCCGGATCGCTGCCAGCGTTTCCGGGTTATTTCCCAGGGCAACGGACACCTGTTTTGCAAACCTTCGCATTTTCGGCGAACGCACCGTAAACGAATTACCCATGAAGCGCAGGGCTTCGAAGGCTTTGGCGGTGGGGCTGAGAATTGGATAGAATCCTAGCGGGAAGCTTTCGCCCCCTCCGACCGGTCCCCATACCAGCGGAATACCGAGGCCGGCGAGAGGGGACGGGAGGCGCCATGTGGCTATTGTCAGATGGTGGGCGAGATCAAATCGCTCTTTCGCGCTGAGATCTTTTGCAAGTTCGTGCGCATGCTTTGTCCAGGCTGCCACCCATGACCAGTCCTGAAACCGCGCAATCATCCGGTTCGGATGCCAGTTGTGGGTCTCTCCCAAATAGTGGAATCGCAGATTTTCCCTCTGAGGCAAGGATGGCAGAGCGGCCTCGATTTCTGAGCGGTTGTGTCCGTGTACGATTGCCGTCACGCGGCAGAATTGGGAGATCGCCAGAAGCCCGGCCCAGCCGACGTAGCCTTCCGAGCCCGAATTCGGTCGGCCTGCGTAGGCACAGGCCAGAACGTGAAGATCAGGGTTCATGAAATATTGCTAAGTTGGATTTAAAAGAGCATAGCCACAAAGGGACGCAAGAGACACAAAAGGAAGATTCCTGCGCGGAGAGGCGGAGTCGCAGTGGGAAATGCATCATAACGCGATCCAAGGTGGTAGGGACGCCTCGCCGAGGGGTCCGTCGAGTCTGTTTAGTCCTTGTAATTTGCCTTGAGATGGATTCCGGCATCCACAGCAAGACTACCATTTGTCGGCTGTTATGAGGTAACTACCATAGAGAAATAGCGGAAAATGTTCGCCGATTTTTAAGGATGCTTTGCCGCTTCCGTAAATCCGAATACGTGAAAAGCCGATAGTCCGCAGACGAAATTTCAGGCACTCATGATAGTGCTGAGTAAGGTGAGAGGGATCCAGAATCACGCTGGATTTCCGTTTCCATTTCCAAAAAGATCTCGGGTTCGGGGTTGTCATCAGCAGACGCCCTCTAAGGCGAAGCACGCGGAAAAACTCACAGAGAGTGTCATCGATCTGCTCGGGAGGAACATGCTCGATAAACTCGCCTGCAACAATTGCATCGATTGAAGAGGTTTCGATATCGAGATTTTGACTGAAGGAGCAGACTCCTTTCGCATAGACGGCCGGGTCCAGCCTTTCAACGCGACTTGCGACACAATCCAATCCCCAGAGTTCAATTTGGGAAAGGGCCTGCTTCAGAACGATTCCGCCCCGGCCTGTATTGCAGCCCACGTCCAATATGCGTGCGACATGAGCGGGCATGTGAGAAAGAAACTGTCTGTATCGTGCGCAGGTGAAGGTATCGCATTCAGAGATTACTTGATCCGCGTTTGCTGCCGCGATTTCTTGTGATGAGATCGGCATGACTGGAGTATTCGAAAGTGGATTGTCAATGGGTGGCCGCAAGATGTCTGCGGGCCTCATCGCGAATGTGATTCATTGAGCGGTGATCGAAGTAAGAACGCACCGGACCCATAAGCGGTCGGAGGGGCCTGGTCAGCGAAAGGGCAAAGTCAACTTTTCGGGTGATAGATGCCCCCAGTGAAGCCCGTTTGGCAGGGTCGTCGTTGCGGAATTCCTGAGTTGCCTGCGCAAGCCAGGAGCCGCTTTGGGCCACCAGATCAATCGTGGAGATTCCCGATTCCCACTCACCCCGGTCCGCAATTCCAAGAAATGACATCAAACCTTCAAGCTGGTCTGGGATTGATTCGTACTCGAGTTGGAAGGTTCGGTCAGCGGGGAGACGGTTGAAGGCGTTCTCGTAGCTCTGCGTGAAAACTCCGAACCGGTAGGGATTTCGATTGCGAATGCCGAAGTCCACCCGGAATTGCGAATCAAAGATATTGTGCAGATTCCGCCGCAGGACCACGAATTTTCCATTCGTTGAGAGTGGCCCCGTATGCATTCCAATGGTGCGGGTTATTTTCCAGATGACGGTTGTGACCTCTTCCGGGTCACGCCCAATTTTCATTGCCAGGGACCTGCCGAGGTTGGTGAGGACCTCCTCATTCGACCCGTCCATACACCTCTCGGCGTCGTCAACGGTCAGCGGCGTAGGGGGCCGGGGGCGGGGAGGGAAGGTTCTTCCGAGATAAAGTCCCCCCAGCCAGCGCTTGTCGGCGCGTTCCTGTCGGGTAATGGTTCCCAGAACCTGGGGGAACGATGACTCCGGCATGCACACGACCCCCTTGCGGCGGTCCAGCATGGCCGAAAGAACCGTGCTTCCGCTACGGGGCTGGGAAAGGATGAACGCAAGCATTAGGGATGGAGGGTTGATGAGAATGGATGAATGACTTTGGATGATGGATGGGACCCTATAGTGATCCAACAGGAATCAGGAAACCTCCCGGCTAGGTTCTTCACACAGCGAGCGGGGTGGCTGTCCATGGAATCCCTCGCGAAACCGGTTTTGGCCCGGGAGTCCGGCAGTAGTTATGATTTTCTGAGCACAAATTGAGTTCCAATGATCCAAACAAGGGAAACCCCTTCGTTCCACCCGAACTCATCGACTGCCCGCTTCACCCCGCCTTTCCACCAACTGCCCGGGCCATAGTCGTCTCCGGTGATAAACCCTCCGGGCTTGAGTTTTTGAAATGATAGTTTGAGATCGCTTATAACGTAGTCGTAGAGATGGTTGCCATCGACATAGACAAAGTCCAAAAAATTGTCTGGAAGACTCGATAATGCGGAGTCCGAATTTTCACGCATGATCCGGATCCTTTGAGTTTTGATATGGCTCGCAAATCGCCTCTGGACACCTTCAAACCGGCCATCCATGGCTTTCTGGCCGCTCAACGATCCTCCATACCAGGAATCCTTGTAGACTTCATCCTCTTCCGCCCTCCATGGATCGATGAGGAGAAGTTGCCTGGGTCGGGCAATATCAAGGATGCAGCGGCTGAATTCCCCCTCATGAACCCCGATCTCAGCTCCGATTCCCCCCTTTGGCAAGAGGCTCAGTGCACGGAGTCGCGGACCGCCAAATCCCATCAACCCCGCAAGGGATGGACCAAAGGGAGCATTCTTGATTGCCTGCTTCAGTCGATATTTGACTTTCATGTAATCATTTGGATTCGTGGACTGGAACTATCCGGGTAACTTTATTTTCGCGACAAGCTTCGATTCTCCCAGCCATTCTTAATTCGTTTTACGGACAGGACATGGTTACGGCAAGGAGATTGAAGAGATTCCGTGTCCTGAAAACCCGCTTTCGGCGGAAATATGGACAAGTTCAATGGCTGTTCCTGGTTCCGGGTTCTTGGTTTGGGGTCGCTGATGCTGTTGCCTGAAGTCGACGGAGGTAGCTTCTATTCTCGGTCCTCCAACTCGCAACGGGCTGCAGGCAACCCTCAACTTGCAGCTTTCAGCAGAAGATTCGTAAAATCCTGTTCATCCTGTAAATCCTGTTTAAAAATTCCCCAATGCTCCGGGCAAAAACACTCGTCCACAAAGCGGCAATGCCAATCGCCATTCATGCGGTGCGGACCTTTGCCGCGGTCGAGGGAGGGAGGTATGCCTTGGACCTGCATTCTGACGGAAGCCTTGATGACACGGATTTTGAGGACCTGGAGCGGCAAGCCGGGAGGATGCCCCTCCGTCGAGTTGGCATGGACGAATGCCGGGAGACGGTCCGCGCCCAGGTGGCCGGCCTTCCCCTGTGCTCCGCTCTTTTTCAACGAGGCGGCTACATGGCAAAAATGAGTGTGTTGGCCTGTGAACCGGGACCATTCTTCTACTTCGACTCCGACATAGTCTGGCTCAAACCCTTTGAGCCAGTGGGGTCCCCCGATGGAGGAGCAGTCTTTTCGACAGAGACGTGGAGCTGGTATTACGGGATTCGCAAGCCACTCGCCTGGATCAGGGAACGGGTTCCCCGCCGGATCAACTCGGGCTTCGCCTATTTGCAGGGGGCCTTTCCATTTCAAAGGCTCGAGTCCATGCTTGGGCAGGGACTCTACAATCCGGACCACATTTATAGCACTGATCAGGAATTGCTCGCGTATCTCTTCCCGGACGCTCTTACCTTCGATTTTGGAGACTTTGCCC
>JBGSSC010000704.1:0-2544 GCA_041737265.1 Terrimicrobiaceae bacterium
CCCGCTCTTGGCACCGGCTCCCGCCGGATTAGGCCGAAACCAAAATGCGGAATACAAACAGGCCGGCTCCGGCCAGGATCGTGGCCCCGAGCAAGGCGGCGACACGGCGCCGGAGCCCCGCTTCTCCCAGCATCCACGCAAGACCCAGCTTGGTGGCCGAGTTGGCGACGGCTGCCAGCACGATGCAGGCCGCGAGAAAGTTGACGGTCTGATTTCCCGAATGGAACAGATTGGCCAGGGAAAGGGCGATGGCGTCCAGGTCGGTGAGCCCCGAAAGGAAGCTGGCAGCGAGCAATCCCGCATCCCCGAACCAGGCATTGGCTGCTTTCACTACGAACACGACGACGGCATAGAGGGCGGCAAACTGCAGCGCGACACGCAGGCTGAGAGGGTTCTTGTAACTTCCATCGCGAGGGACTCCCGCCGGGCGGTGGAGAAGATGCCAGACGGCGAAACCGACCCCCGGCAGGCTCATGATGGCAATATCCGGCAGCAGCGCGAGCGCCAGTGGGGGACTCACCGCAAGAACCAGCGCTCCAACCCTCCAGAGCATCACCGTGCAGGCAATAACGATGGCCAACGAATAGTCGGAGGCCAGATCCGGGCGTTCACGGCTTGCGCGGCTCATGCTCAGCGTGGTTGCCGTGCTGGACGCCAGGCCCCCGGCGATCCCGGTCAGCGCAATGCCCAGCGAAGGACCAAGCACCCGCACCGCCACGTAGCCCGCAAAACCGAGGCCGGAAACAATCACAACCATCAGCCAAACCGAGCGCGGGTTGAATGCATCGAATGGACCAAAGGACTCGTCAGGCACCAGCGGGAGCACGACCCCGGTGACGGCCAAAAACTGCAGGGCCATCCGCACATCGCCCGGTGTGAACTTGCGTGAAACCCCGTGGATGGTCGACTTTCCCGCGAGAAGCAGGAGCAAAATCACAGTCAGCATCACGGCAAGCTTCCACTTCCCTGCGTGGGCCAAACCGCCGATGAGATATACGGTCAGGGAACTCGCTGCTGTTGTAAGACCGGCCCCGCCGGGTTCGCATTGCCGCGAACCGATGTGCGCCGCCGTCCACAGCGCAACGGAAACCAACCCGGCGGCAAAAACCATGGGGTGTAATTCCTGCGCGAAATAGGCGCAGAGCGTGCCAAGAATTGCCCACAAGCAGAAGGTTCGTGCGCCTGCAGGAACTTTCGCGTCGGGGTCATTGACCTGCTCACCCCATTGCCGTTCGAGGCCCACGAGAGCCCCCAACGATCCGCTCACCACCAACGCTTTGACGAGATCGTCCAACACGCGCACCATCGCATGAGTCAGACCTTGGGCGCAAGCCGGTTTCCCATTGTGAGGTAAAATGGAATGTTGGGTTGAGTGCTGTTGGTTCCCTTGACGCAGGTCCAGGTTCAAAACCTGACTCCAATGCTTCAGCCTATAATTCTCAGCTGGGTTCACCAAGGTTGACATTCAGATTTAAGTATTTTACATATTTATGTATGGAATCGACGATAAGTTCAACAGAAGCGGTTCGCCACTTTGGGGACGTATTGGCGCGGGTGAAGCATGCCGGCGAGAGTTTTGTGCTCACAAAAAGCAATAAACCGCTGGCCCGTTTGGTTCCTGTCGGAATCCGTGTCGGGGCTTCGGGACGGGAAATCATGGATGCCCTTGGAGGGTTGCCTGCCGACACCGGCTTTGCGGATGACCTGGAACGGGTTGGCCGCGACGACTTGCCGCCGGAAAATCCATGGGCCTGATTCTCGACACCTCCGCCCTTGTGACGATGGAGCGGGCTGCGGAATCCTCCGCGCCCTTGGAACTGGAGGAGGATGAGACGCACGCCATTCCCGCGATTGTCTGGGCGGAAGCACTCGTTGGCGTGCGGATGGCCTCCAACGCCTCGCGTGCCGCCCGTCGACTTTCACGGCTGGAAGCAATCCGTCGGGTGACAGGTGTGGTCGATTTCACCCCGCTCGTCGCCGAGCACTACGCAGACATTTTCACCGAACTCTCCCAGCAAGGTTCCCTCATCCCGCAGAACGACATCGCCGTCGCCGCCACCGCCCGCGCTCTGGGATTCGGTGTTCTGGTCGGACCAAACGAGGAAGCCCACTTCCGGCGTGTTCCCGGTCTGGTGGTAAAGGTTTTGGGCTCTCCGCCGGAATCCCCTTGAGAAACCCAAATCCCCTTCAAACCGGCCAAAGCGGGCCGGCAGGGTGTTTTTCTGGATTTCGCAGCCCTTCCTAGGGCAGTGAGGGTTTCCAGGATCTCAGCGATCGCCTGCTTATCTGCTCGGGCGAGGGATTTTGCAAGGGTTTGAGGCGTATGCGGGCCGGGGTTGGTGCGGAGGGTTTCGTCGATGAGGCGGACACGGTCGGCGAGGGAACGGGGCCAAGGGAGTTTCTTCCTCGGAGAGGAAGAAGGTTGCGGGTTGGGGGCTGCGTGGGCAGTTGGAGGTTAGTTTGGTCAGGTTTCAGGTTTGCAGGTTCATCCTTCTTTTTCTGATACTCCGGGCGGAGGTAGCGGATTTGGCCGTTTGCTTCTTC
>JBGSSC010000593.1:0-2226 GCA_041737265.1 Terrimicrobiaceae bacterium
TAATCGTGTCGCCGACCTGATGGCAGGGACCGACATAAATCAGGTGGACTTCCGTGCCATCAAGATCCAACTCGTAGCGGGTGTCGAACAGCGTGGTCGGCAACACCAACTCGATGCCATCGAAATTGTAATCTTCCATCAACTGCTCGCCCGCTGCTTCGAGACCGGGGTGCATGGTTTTCAAAAGCAGACGCGTCAGGAAATGACCCACGCCGTGCAAGAGCTTCTGCGTTTCCTTCGGCTCCGCGAAATACTTCATGCGCTCGGGCACCGAACGGTGGGCAATGATCTCCGCGCCCTCGAAGAGCTGGTTGCCCCACACATGATCGGCATCCTCATGGGTATTGATCACACGGTCGGCCAGCTTCGACCAGACACGCCCGAACATTTCGATCATCTGCCGCGCATGTTTCAAATCCGACTGCGTGTCGATGACCACCCCTCCGCCTTTGTTGATCAGGCCGGAGTTGGCATCGCACACCCGGTTCTTCTCGTTGAGAACCGCAAAACAGCTGTCGCTTACTTGCTCAAGTTCCATACGGGAGGGAGAGGATGTTTATGATCATGGGATTTTGAGCAGTCTCATCCTAACCGGCGAGGTAAATTTTTTTTGAGACTGAGGGGAGTGGGTTGGCGCACCCTTATAGCCAACCCGCTGGCCGCTGGGCAGGAGCCGTTCCCGACATCCACGGTCACCCGCAAAGCTATCTCGCAGTTCATGCTTCTTGCCTTTTCAACACACAATAATAACTGCCCCATCAAATTCGACTCGGGCCTTTCTCGGCTCGCAGCAACCAAATCCATGACTGGTGAAAAAGCAGGAAGCAAGAACTGAGCCCTGGCCCTCGACCCGGGAGCGAGGAGTGTAGAATTTGTTTCTCGGTTTTGAGGTGTTTGATGCCAGTCTGAGCAGTGCTGCATGATTCCCTTTCATAACCTTGCCGAGACCCGCACACCGGACGGTTCCCGTTTTTCCCTGCACGAGCACGCGGGGGAGTTTTTTCTCAAGCTCAACGGACGGCAGCTCATGGGCTCGAATTCGACGGCTTCGGAGCTGCTGCTTGCTGATCTGGCCTGCAAATTCCGTGGCGCGATCGAACGGCCCTGCATTCTTATCGGAGGCTTGGGGCTTGGGTTCAGCCTCCGGCGTGTGCTCGAGATCGCCGGCCCGACCGCCACAGTGCAGGTTTCTGAGTTGCTGCCGGATGTGGTTGCGTGGAACAGGGAGTTTCTGATGGAACTCAACGGCAACCTTCTCGATGACCCCCGGGTGGAGGTCGTAATCGGTGATGTCTTCGACTGCATCAAAAATGGGACGGGGCAATATGATGCCATTCTTTTGGATGTGGATAACGGACCCACTTCATTTGTTCAGGCCGCAAATTCCCGGATCTACAATGCCCAGGGACTCTCGATGATTCGCCGTTCGCTCCGGCCCGGCGGGCGCGTCGCATTCTGGTCTGCCGCGCCCGAGCCTTCATTTCTAGCCAATCTGAGGCGTGCGGGTTTTCGAACCGGGGAGGTTGAAGCGAAGTCGCAGGAGCGTGCAAAGCGTGCAGCCCACAGGATTTGTGTTGGGGAGTGGATGGGGTAGAGAGATTCGCCTCTCCGAAGAATGCTGCTCCAGCGATTCTGCCCCAATGACCGGGGCGGCACCACAATCCCAGCCCTCATCGGGTTGAGATGAATATAGTCTGATGCCGTGAGGAAACGTCCCGGGTCTTCCGGATCAAGGATGATGGCCTGACCCCTGTCTCCAACGCAATGGCCGCCAGGGTTCTGTCTTTGTTTCGCCTGATTTTGCGAAGCAAAATTTTATAATCCGGCGGCGCTGGCGGTCGTTTCTCCATAAGATCCCTTGCCCACACGCTCTCCCTTGGCCCCGACCCCCGCCTGATTATCATGTTACAAGTTGTTCACAATCTATTCCCAGCCGTTGACAGTTTGTGAGGAGCGGTGATAGGGTCGCGCATCCCTTCGAAACGCATGGAAGCATTTCTTGAGCAACCGGTTTTGGTGCTGAACCGTCTGTGGCAGGCGGTGAATACCTGCACGGCTCGAAGGGCGTTCACGTTGTTGTATCAGGGGCATGCGCAGGTTGTGGCACAGGATGGGGAGAGCAACTTTCTGACACACGATTTTGAGAGCTGGCGGGATTTTTCGCGGGTTCATCCGGAGCCTGAGATGGTGAAGACGATTTCGCTTACGGTGCGGATTCCGAGGGTG
>JBGSSC010000601.1:0-3701 GCA_041737265.1 Terrimicrobiaceae bacterium
GGGCAAAGGAAGGATTGGCAACGATCCTGTTGAGGTATTCAGCGATTGCTCCAACGTTTTTGGCGATTGACCACTCGTTGTCGTTGAGCACGACGATGAATCGCTTGGTCGTGGCTGCGACGTTGTTGAGTGCTTCGAAGCTGACGCCGCACGTGAAGGCGGCATCCCCCGCCACGCAAACAACATGTTCGTCTGTCCCCAGCATGTCCCTCGCTGCTGCCATGCCGAGTGCGGCCGAGAGAGCCGTTCCGGCGTGTCCGGCACCGTAGGCATCGTGTTCACTCTCCGAGCGGAGGAGAAATCCGTTAAGACCGCCGTGCTGACGGATGCTGTCGAAGCGGTTTCGACGGCCTGTAAGCAGCTTGTGCACGTAGCCCTGATGGCTCACATCGAAGACGAACTTGTCCCGGGGAGTTTCAAAGACGCGGTGCAGTGCGATGGTCAGTTCGACGACCCCGAGATTCGGACCGAGATGCCCGCCGGTTTGGGAAAGCACACCGATAAGTTCCTCCCGGATTTCCTGGGCAAGGGATTCCAGCTGTTCCGGTTCGAGCGCTTTGAGATCGGCCGGTGAGGAAATGGAATCGAGAAGCGTGCTCATTCCCTTTCCGCGTCGAAGAGTTCGCTCCCTGCCGGAGCCCCTGCCTCGCGCAGGATGATCTCGATCCGCTTTTCGGCAGCTTCCAGCTTTTTCTGACAAAGCTTCACCAGCTTCGATCCCTCTTCGAAGCGGGAAAGAATTTCTTCAAGAGGAAGCTTTCCCGATTCCATCTCGCCTACGAGCGTTTCAATGCGCTCGAGGGCTTTTTCCAGTGGAACGTTTGTCGTTGTTTCAGCCATTATTCGGTCTTCCGCGGCTGGTTCCAGCGTTCGCGGTCGGAGAAAATAATGCATTCCCCCTCGATGGGAAGCGCAGTGTAAAATGCAAAGGGGAACCCGCGGACCTGGGGTGGACGAGTGATGAGTGCGGCCCACTCCTTGTATCTGCCTTTGTAGATTTGACTGAAGAGCGGCTGGTTTCCGCTGATCGGCGTGAGATAGACGCCGCGGATCGGTTGCTTGAGCTCCTGATAATCGTGCATGCGGTTGAAATCCTGCACGCTGTCGGGGAGGAGCAGAGAGGTGCGGTTGGCATACCAGGCGACGGCCCATGGCATGTCCGAGGCGATGACTTCCTCTTTCTCAAACCATTCGCCCATGATCGCAATGAACGGAGCCACGTAGGGAGGCCACTGAACCCGGCCCGATGGGCCCGCCAACAAATTCATTACGAGCGGCAAAGAACTCGCGAAGATCACCGCGACGATAAAGGCGATTCGAAGCAAACCGAGGCCGAACTCCCAGCGGCCCCACAAAACAAGCAAAAAAGCAAAGCCGAAGCAGACGAAGGCCGGAAGAAAGATCACGTGGATCTGGTTGGTGGAAACCGGACCATCCGAACGGTAAAAACACATTCCAAGCATGGCCATGAACCACATCAGTGCAAGTCCCCACCGGAAGGCGCTGGTGGAAGGGGTTCGGAACCGGTGCATGATGGCCACGAAGAAGGCCATGGCGGCAATGTTGAGACCGAAATAGGATGGAAGCTGCGAGAGTTGGGCGGTGATGCCCCTTCGAAAAATGCCTTTGAGATCGAGGCGTCCACCGCCGCCTTCCGTTCTGAGGTAGCCCGTGTAGGGAGAGCCGTCGTGAAAGGCCCCGCTGAAGGCGAGTCCGAGCGGACTGCCGCTGACCTGATAATTCCGGACAAGCCAAGGTCCCACGATGAGCAGCGCTGCCGCCAGCGCAACCAGCCACATCAACCCACGGGGACGGAAAACCGCAGCAGTATAAATAATCCAGCCCGTGAAGACCCAGAAGGCGAGTCCATGCGTGAGGATCATCAGACCGAAAACCAGCCCCGATCCAACCAAAAATCCGACCGTAGGCACAAAGGCCCCGCGTTCCTGTGCCTCTTCTGCAAGCAATGTCAGCAGGCATGCCACCCCAAAGAGAAAGAGCAACATCATCTGCGGAAGCCCGGACAAGGAAAATTGCCACAGCAGGTCAGTCACCAAAACCGCCGCACTTGCGTAGAGGGCAAGCTTTTGGTCGAAGAGCTTCACAAACACGAAGTACCAGACCCCGACACCCAGCAGCATGAAGACCAGCGCGAGAAATGCGATCATCCGGTCGCCCGCATAAATGACCTCCTCGGGCGCCATTTTGAGCTTTCCCTTGATAAGCCGCAGCCCAAGCGAACTCGTCCACGGCCAGAGCGGAGATTGGTAAAAATCAGGCAGGTGGGAGATGTCAATCGACGTGCCATCGACCCCCACTTTTTCAGCAGCCTTGAGGGTGGAAAGTGCCAGCGGAGAAATATTGTCGGTCGTGAACCCCCTTCCAGCGGCAAGGTTGCGTGCGATCTGGGCCTGATCCATGGCGGAGGGAGTCGCCAATCCTTTGAAGTGGACAAAGAGATAAAGAAGGGAAAGCGAAATGATCAAGACCACGAACATCGCGCCTTTGATCATTGTTGCCATTGGCCCTTGTTCGAGTGAATGGACCGCCTGCTGGACTTGTACGTCGCCTGTTGCCATGGCTAGGAGAGTTGTTTTGAGAGGTTGAGTTCTTTGAGCCGCCGGTGAAGGGTCCTGCGACTGATCCCCAACCGCTTGGCGGCTGCAGTTCGATTTCCGCCGGATTCACTCAGAGCCGCCAACATAAGGACCCTCCCGCTTGCCTGTAAATTCAAATCCTTAACAGGTTGCGCGGTTTGTGGGCCGGTTGTCACCCCGTGGGAAGTGGAGGAGGAGCCCCGGACGGCGGGCGGAAGATCCCGGATTCCAATTTTCGTTCCCGCGCACATAACCACGGCATGCTCGACCGCGGCACGAAGCTCGCGGACGTTTCCGGGCCAGTTGTGGGTGAGCAAAGCGCCCATGGCTTCCGGATCCATTTCACGGAGGTCCTTTCCGTTTTCCTTGCTGGCCTCCTGAAGAAAAGCCCGGACGAGGAGGGGGATGTCTTCCTTCCGGTCCCGGAGCGCCGGCATCGTGAGCTCAATCACGTTGATGCGGAAAAAAAGATCATCCCGGAATTTTCCCTCGGCCACGAGGGTAGAGAGGTCCTTGTTGGTTGCAGTGAGCACGCGCACGTCGGCCTTGAGGGTTTGATTGCCCCCGACGCGCTCGAAGGTCCGCTCCCCAAGGACACGGAGGATTTTGACCTGGGTGTTCTCATCGATTTCTCCGATCTCGTCGAGAAAAAGGGTGCCACCCGACGCCTGTTCGAAACGGCCTATCCTGCGTTCGAAGGCACCGGTGAAGGCTCCCCGTTCGTGGCCGAAAAGCTCGCTTTCGAGGAGCTGCGCGGAGAACGCCTTGCAATGAACGGCGACGAATTTTTTGTCCGCACGGGGACTCAGGCCATGAATTGCGCGGGCAGCCAGTTCTTTGCCGGTTCCGGTTTCGCCTTGAATGAGCACGGTTGCGCGTGAGGGCGCAACCTGGCGGATCGTGTTGAAGACTTCCTCCATGGGCCCTGAGCGGCCCAGCAGGTTCTCAAGCCCCGCAGGCCGGGAAACCTTTTCCCTCAGCTCCGCGTTCTCTTTCCTCATTGCCCGCTCCCGCAGTGCACGGCGGATCAGGATTTCCAACCGGTCGATGTTTACCGGTTTCGTGACAAAGTCGTAAGCTCCCCGCCGCATGGCCTCCACCGCG
>JBGSSC010000619.1:0-6108 GCA_041737265.1 Terrimicrobiaceae bacterium
TGGCAAAGATCGAGCCGGAGGGGCCGAAGATCTTCTCGAATTCCTCATAACCCATTTGGGTGAGCTCGGTGAATCGCGAGGGTTGCTCGCTCGCAGGTCGCAGCCCATAGAGTTCAAGGGTGCGGTCATAGGCCTCGTCTCCGTAGAATTGGAACATGATTCGGACCGCAATCCCTTTTTCGAGGTCCGGCGTTCGCATGTAGAAGCAATTGTCTTTATTCACGAGTGACTCCGCCCGTCCGATCGGGAAATAGGGGATTTTCGATTTGAAGGGGATGCTGTCCGTGAAAATATTTCGTGTCAGGCGTGCCTTTTGTGCGGGCTCGTTGTTGATCTCGGCACCATTGATGGCGGGACGGAGGACGACGCAATTTTCCATGGAAAAATCGGGACTGTTATTCACATGGATCGCTGAAAAAAAGCCGTTCGCGACAACACAGTTTTTCACGAGGAGCCTGCTGCAACGCAAGGCGGAGAGGATCGTGCCCGTGGAAAAGCATCGTGTGATGACGATGTCGTTGCCGAGCAGTAGTTGAATCGGCTCGTTGGTATAGAAGCCATCCAGATGGATGTGATTCTTCCCGGACATGGAAAAGGATTTGACCGATACCTTATGCCCGGGCAGGGAACGCACCGTGACCGGTTGGTCTTTGGTGCCTGTCGCCCGAATCCAGACTCTCTCCGGGTAATCGCCCGCCGCGATGAAAATCGTTCCTCCCGCCCCGACCGCAGCCGCCGCTTTTCCGACCGTGCGGAAGGCATTTTCCAGGGAGAGACCGTCGTGGGCATCGTCCCCGTCGGCGGCAACATAGTAGGCCGTCCGCTCAAGCGCTCTCTTGGCCGTCTCGAAGAAGACCGTTTCGGGGGCATGGGCAATCGTAAACGTTTCCGTGGGGCGGATGCTGACCTGGTATTTTTGCCCCTTTTTCAGTCCGGTAAGACTGTATCCCGAATATTGGAACGATTTGGGGATCGAGACGGTTTGGATCGTTTCCGGCGTCTCTCCCCAGGACAGCTCGACCGCCATGGGCTCGGAGGTCCACCATTCCAGATTGGCCGTCGTGTCATCCACCGAATGGACAAACGGGCCGGCCATCGCCGGAACCGGCTTGATGAATTCGCTGTAAACGCCGAGGGCGCCGGACAGCGGGCCCCAGCCATCGAGAACCACCGGGTTCCGGACAATGGGTGTGCCGGATTCCAGGTCGAACTCGACTTTTCGCTCCAGCGAGAAAAGGTCTCTCCCGACAGCCTGCACCTGCGCCAGGGTCTCGATGATATCCCCTTTTTGAGACACGAGCAGCGGATTGCTATACCCATTGTGTTCCGTGCGGGTAATGGATTCCTCTCCCTCCAGAATCAAGGCGGGACGGTTTCCGTTAGCGAACATATTGCCGGTGATTTCCGTCCCGCTGCCCCCTGCAAGGCGAAGTGAATTGTCGGCAAAAAAGCAGTGTGATACGGTCAGACCTTTGACGGATCGTGCCGATAGGCCGCCCTCCTTGCCTCCGAATTTGCAGTTTTTGAAAGTGAGCTGACTGCCGCCGTTCACGGAAACGGGACCGGTAAAGTTGAGGCGTTCCCATTCCACACCGGAGCAATTTTCCAGGGTCAGTGGACCTTTGATGATCACGCGACCGAACCCCCGGCCCAACAGGCGGATCGCCTCTCCCTGTGGACTTCCCAAGGTGGAGGACTCTCCAGCTTCATATTCACCTTCGCTCAGATAAAGGGTGTCGCCCGATTTCAATTTCTTGAGGGCGGAGGCCAGATCTTTCCAAGCCCGGCTGGAGGTGAGGCCGTCGTTTTGATCGGAGCCAGCAGGGCCCAGATAATAGATATTTTCGTTGTAGGGGTAGGGGCCCCGGTCGGGCTGTCCATCCTTCCCGCGGAAGCGCGAATCGGCCTGCAGGCGGAAATCCATGGTGGCCGGGTCGGCGAACTCGCGGTTCACATCGAGGTCTTTTTCCCTGAGGAAGAGGATGTTGTCGGCAGGCGCCTGATAGTTCCGGTCGTATTCATTGGTGCCGCCCATGATGGTATGGGTGAGTCCGTGGGCCTGGAAACCACTCAGGCCGATGCATCGCTCCACGATTCCGTATTTCTTGGAGTCATCATTGCCGCATTTATTGGAGAAATCGAGCTCGTGCCCCCACGCCCGGTTGTTGCGCAGGGTCACCTTCCCGGCGAGCTTCCCGTAAAAGTGCATGCCGGATTTCGCCCGGAAAGCGTAAGAGTTCTCAATGATATTGTCGTGGTTTTCCGGTCCGCCGAAGACGAGGATATTGTAGGTCATATTGGCGAAGGCGAGGCACCCGTCCACAAGGTTGCCGGAACTGTTGTTCATCGCGATACCGCCAAAATTGAGGAAGGTCGTGCAGCGGCGGACGGTGCAGTTGGAAGGTTCCAAGAGCGCGATGCCCCACGTGCGTCCCGTGATGAAATGCCAGCCGGTGCCGGGCGCGGCATAGCCGGTCACGGCCAGCCCATCGAGAACAACCTTCTGGGGTTTGGTCAAAAAGAGCCCGTGCCCCGTTTTTACGTTGACCGTGTATTTCCTGCCGGCCGGACTCCTGAGGTCCGAGGGCGAGATGTAGAGCCTTTTTCTCTCTTTGTCATAATAGCACGTCCCGGGCTCGAACTCGACTTCACCAAGATCGGGCTTTCTCTCCAGCACGCGCAGGGTGTCATGCTCCGTTACTGCGAGAGGCTCGCCGTCAAAAGGTGCGGAGTAGACGAATCTAAACCGCGCGTCCTTCGTGAATTCCGGCGCTGGAACATCGCCGCGCAGCAGAGCCGTTCCGGGGATTTCTGCCCGAATCAACGTCTCCTGCCGGGAGTCCCCAAGGCCCTCCCGCATCACGTTCTCGTGATACTCGCCGGGCGCGATCGTGAGGATATCCCCGGCTGCCATGGTGGTCGCTCCTTTCTGAATGGTCGCGAAGGCTGAGTCCCGACTGCGGCCTTCGTTGCTGTCATTTCCGGTCGGGCTGACGAAATACTCGACGGCTGAGGCGGAGAGAAGCGAACAAAGCAGAAGGGCCTTCGCCACCGGCAGCGGTGCGGGGTGAAAAGAGAGGGGGCGGTGCGTGGGTGTGTTCAGGATCAAATCCTCATCAGGGTTGCCCACAAGGAGGCATGGAGTCCGAGGAGGGCAACCTTTTCGTTCCTCCTGACCGATTTCAGAGGGGCCCAGCAGCAAGCTTTCCGGGGCAGGTGCTGGGACGTTGCGATCACCGCCATTGATTGCGAGTATTTCGGAGATGCCGGTCTGAGATGGTGACTCCATGGTCTGCCACGCTAAACGGAATTGATATTCGTGTCCTTTTAGTTCTTGCGCCCGCTTATCGAATCTTGCGGCTTTCCGCTTTTCAGGGTCTGCCGGGCCAGAAGAACCAGCCCCATGGTGTTGATGAGGGCCTTTTCGGTGAAGGAACCGAGATCGGCAAATTCGCGGATTTTTGCGCCCGATGGAATTTTCGCGATGGAATGGGCGTTGCCTCCTCTCGGACCGAGCCCGTCGAGGGTGGGGAAATGCAGAGAAAAATAATTGGCGTCGCTGAGTCCTCCCCGCGCACCCGATGTGAGCCGGAGTCCGGACATTCTCGCAGCCTCTTCCCAGAGCCCGAGCAATTCTTTCCCGGTTCCCGGCGACCATGGAGGGATTTGGCGTTGGAGTAAAACCTCCACCGAGCAACGGGCCTTCCCGTTTGCGGAGTGCAGGCTCCCCTCTCCGGCGAGGGAAAGCAGATATTGCACCTGAGCGAGGTAATGCGGCGGGCTCGAGCTTCGGATTTCCAGCTCGGCCTCCGCGAGGTCCGGCACGCGGTTCGTGCTGGTTCCACCCCGGATGATCCCGACGTTCACCGTCGTGCCCGCCGTATAGTCGGTGCGGGAGGAGACCTTACTCACAAGCTGCGCGAGTTGCACGATGGCATTGGCTCCCTCTGCATGGCCGTTTCCGCTGTGGGCCCCGCAGCCATGGACGCGGATCAGGAACCGGGCCAGCCCGCTGCGGGAGACCACAACCTCGAAGCCCTGGTCTTTTTTGTTGTCTCCCTCGAAGACCAGTGCCGCCGCGACTTGCGACTTGTTCGTTTCGAGAAAAATCTTCAAAAAATCCGGTGTCAGCGTCTCCTCTGCGGCGTTCCAGGCAAGGATCCAGCGGATCGCGAGAAATTCCTCCGGGAAAAGTTTTTGGAGGGTATCAATGACCATCCACATGATCGCGGTTCCCCCCTTGATATCGAATACACCGGGGCCGGTGATGATGCCGTCGACTTCCTCCCACCTGTTGTAAGCCAGACGCTGCTCCTCCGGCGAATAGACGGTGTCGAGATGGGATATCAGAAGGATCGCCGGCCCTTCGCCGCCGGAATCCAAAAAAAGGTGACCTCCGGCATCCGGCTCGGTGCAGAGTTCGATTCGGGCCTCAAACCCGAAGCCCCGGAATTGTTCGACGATGCAGGCGGCATTCTCCCGCACCCCGGCCGCATTTTTTGTGAAGCTGTTGATGCCGACGATCTGGTCAAGGAAGCGGCAGGCCTCGGGGAACACCTGCTGCAGGTGAGCCCGGACCGCGGTAAGAGGATCGGTCTTCAACGAGTTCTGTGCCTCAAAATATCTGGTGCGGCGACCCGGATGGATTCCTGAACGGCGTCATTCGCCCGCCTGGCTAGACGTCCTGGCGGATAATGGTTTTCCCTCGGCTCTATCTTTCTCATCGGGTCACTTAATGCGTGGAACTCCCGGGGACCCATCGCGGGGGAACCAGCAAGGTCTGCCGGTCTATCGGGATGCCTCCATCGTTGGCTTGGACTTTGGAATTGAGCAGGGAGACCCCCCAGCGCCCGAGAATGGTGTTCTGCGGGTCGATGCGTCCGAAAAATTCCCGGGTGCCGGAATCGCGGAACCAGATCCAATTTTTCTCCGGGATCAAGTCTCCCAGCCATTCCGGCGGCACGAAGGTCGAATGCAGAATGGCGCATTCGATAGAGTGTTTACGCACGGCTGCGGCCATTGATTTTGGCGTGATTTTCGTGAGGTCGAAAAAGAGTTTGCCCGCGATTTCGGGGCCGGCCGAATGATTGGCAAAAAAGCAGCCCCGCACGGAATTGTGGGCCGTTTGGTCCGTGCGGACATCCCAAATGGCCGCTATCTTCCCGTGGAAGCTGACGCTGGCATGATGGAGCGCCAGTCGCATTGCTTCGAAATAGTTGAATCGAACCACGTCGAGAGGAGGTTCCCAAAGGCCCCAGCCCAGCGACACACAGGCCAGATCATCGAGCGCCATGCCCCAGGTCTTGCTCCCGGAAAAGGATGGGGAAAATACCAAAATGCCGCAAATCCCCCGGGAATCGATGATCCGGCGCAGTGCCTGGGGCGAGTGATCGCAGAGATCGAATTCATCGAGATGATAGCCGAGTTCGCCGGCCCTTTGCACAGCTCCCAGCCGGATATCGGAAATCCGGCGGTCGCTTCGCCTCGCAGAAGAATCCTCCCACCAGACCAGAGCGATATTACCGCGAAATGTTTGCCCACGCTTGCTCCGGATCGAAGACATCATCTGCCCAACGTGCAGGTTGGGCTGGTAGCCCATTTTCCGGGCGATAGCCTGGATTTTTAGCCGCTTTTCGGCGGTCACCTTGCTTTTCCCACCCAGGGCCCGCGAAACCGAGGCGATGGAAACCCCAGCCGCCAAAGCCAGTTCCCGCAGGTTGGGGTTATTCCTTTTCTCTATTGTGCATATCATGTTGGACATGAATAAGATGCTACTGAAAATGACATATCGCTTGACGGGTGCCGGCCACGGATTTACTTCTACGTTGAATCACGTTGCTTTGCCTATCTTCCACCCTAGGGCCATGCAAGTTTTATTACGGGTGATTGATGAACTTTCGAAGCTTTTCAACCACATTTTACTTTTGAGATTTCTAATGAAAACCAGACTGTTTCATCCCCTCGTGGCAGCCGTTTTTCTCGTCCCGCCGGTGGGCGGCTTTGCAGCCGCCGGGGATACTGGAGGAGATTCGCCCGCGACTTATGAGCAGTTGGAGAAGTTGGTTGAGGGACGCAAGTGGGCAGAGTTGGTGGCCATTCTGAATCAGA
>JBGSSC010000678.1:0-4934 GCA_041737265.1 Terrimicrobiaceae bacterium
GACCTTTGGGAGATCGAACGTGGACTGGATCCCGACCTGCAAGACCACAATGGCACGAACCTCTCAGGCACTGGATATACCAACCTCGAGGTTTACCTGCATGAACGGGCTGTTGCCCTCACCAGCGCAGTACCTCCACAAGACCCTCCGGCCGCGTTAAACCTGAATGGCAGACGGTCGTTGAACCTTTCCTTCGCAACCTCAGACCATGGGTTTAGAGCCGGCTTTTGCGATTTGCCGGCAGGCTACAATCCGGAAGATTTCGCATTGCAAAGCGGGTGGTTATCCCGCCCTGCTGCGTTGCGGGGAGCTCCGGCCCTCCACATCGCGGGCTTCAACCGGAGTGACGACCTTTTCATGTTCTGGAAGAGGAAGATCACGGGCTTGCGACCGAACACCGCTTATCGGGTCCGTATGCAGGTCCAATTCATCTCCAGTTACCTTCGCGGCTCGGTTGGCATCGGTGGGTCACCCGCGGACAGTGTGTTTCTCAAACTCGGGGCCTCTCCGAACGAACCCGTGGTAATGGAAGACGGCGAAGGACAGCTCACACTCAGTCTCGACAAGGGAACCCAGTCGCAAGGCGGACGAGACGCGGCCGTCGTCGGAACCGTCGCGCTTCCACCCCGCACACGCGCTCAGCACGGTTACTTGAGGCGCAACAATTCTCCGGCCCGGCAACTCGTCACCACGGACAGCACCGGCAGCATGTGGCTCTTTTTCGGGACGGACTCGGGATTCGAGGGCCTTACCGAACTTTGGTACACACGCCTCTGGGTTGGATTTGTCCGGCAGTGATTAGACTTTTCGTTGCGAAAAGTCTTTTGGATTCCTTGAGGGGGAAAGTGGGCAAGCAAACAAAATTTTGGAACTGAACGAAAAACTATTGGTCTCCCTTGGAGGATGGGCGGCATTCGGACGGGCGAAGGGAATCCATGCCGCAGGTGCCGTGAGCGAGGCATCGTTTGCGGATCCGGTTTTGAAGGGGAAGATCCGACAGGGAGGAAAATTCTTTCTGAGCGGGCTGCGCTTCAACAGCCCCACCGATGTTGATACGCTTTGCTCGTGTCGCGAGGCCCGGTCGCGAGGGGTCATCTGCGAGCACGCGCTGGCAGTAGGCCTCGCGGTGATCAGGCCTCCGGTTACAAATCCGGAAGCCGCACCGGTATCGCCTGCTGTGAGCAAGTCTCCGTCGCGGAACCCGACACTTGAACAACCGGTGGTACATGTGAAGCTGGAAGGATCACTAAGGCATCTGGATGCCACGATTGACTTTGTTTACAAGCAGGAGGGTGTCTGCAATCCTGCCTCCGAGGCCCGCGTTTTCCGCGAATTTCTGGATGCCGGTTTTGAGGAACACGGCGGCCATGCAGCTCTCAAAGGGGAGGATGCGATTCTTCGATTCCTTGCAGCGCGGCTTCCTTCCTGGAAGACCGAATGGAAGGTTGAAACCGGCGAGCGTTTCCTGCATGTGACCAGGGACATTGTGACCTTCGAACCCCGCTTTGCGATCAAGGAGCGGGATGATGGTTGGCTGGATTTTCATGTGCATTTCACCGCCGGCAAAGAAGCCGTCTTTTCCGCCGCCGATCTCCAGCGTCTGCTCCAGTCTGGAAAACCGCATTTGCAACTGAAGAACGGGCGCATGGCCATTGCAAATACTGCGATGGTGGCGGATTTGGAGGAAGTGCTCAGGGATTGTAACCCCTCGCAGGAGCGGGGAGGCTACCGCATCCCGGCACACCAACGGGGGTATCTTGAGGGCAGCCTTTCAGCATGGGGAAGTCCGCAGCGATCGACCGGCCCCCGCGTGGGTGTGGCGGACTTGGGGCGGCTTCAATCCCGTCTGCGCAATTACCAGGTGGAGGGAGCTCTCTGGATGCTCGACCTGGCCAGGCGGGGAAGCGGTGGGATCCTCGCTGATGAAATGGGTCTCGGGAAAACCGTGGTGACTCTCGCTCTGATCGAGGCGATGCCGGGCCCCGCTCTCGTTGTTTGCCCTTCCTCGCTGGTTTGGAACTGGAAGCGCGAAGCCATGCGGTTTCTGCCGGATCTCGCCGTTTTGTCTCTGGAAGGCCCCGACCGTTTCAGGAGGTTTCCGGAAATTCCCGCGTCCCGCCTCATCGTGACAAGTTACGCCACCCTGCGCAACGACATCGCGCGATACGAAGGGCTCCACTTCCCCCTCGTCATCCTCGATGAAGCCCAGCACATCAAAAACCCGGAGAGCCGGAATGCCAAATCCGCCTGCGCGCTCAAGGCCACGAGCCGCTTTGTCCTCACGGGAACACCCGTCGAGAATTCCCTGCGCGACCTCTGGTCCCTTTTTGAATTTTCCGTTCCGGGGTACCTCGGCACTCAGAAAGACTTTCGCGAAAGTTATGAGATCCCGCTGCAGGAGGGGCTTTCCGGCGCGGTTTGGCAGCGCCTCTCACGGCGCATCGCTCCACACATCCTCCGCCGCCGCAAAGCAGAAATCCTCACCGAACTGCCCGACAAACTCGAACAGGTCATCGAGGTGGAACTCAATGAAGAGCAAAAGGCAGCCTACACCCAGCTTCAGATCGCGGCCCGTGCCTCGATTGATGCCCTGCGTGGAGACAACGGCGGCCGGGCACGCATGCAGGCTCTCACCGCCCTGCTGCGGCTGCGTCAGGCTTGTTGCGATTTGCGACTGCTGGGACATGAATCCTCCGGTCCCTCCTCCAAACGCGTTGCTCTTCTGGAATTGTTGGAAGAAGCGATGGACGGTGGTCATCGCGCGCTTGTCTTCAGCCAGTTCACGACCGCACTGGATTTAATCGGATCGGATCTGGAAGGACTCGGCATCCGCTTCTCCCGCCTCGACGGCTCTACCCGGAACCGGCAGGCGGTTGTCGAAGAATTCCAAAGCGACGAAGGGATTCCCGTTTTCCTCATCAGCCTCAAGGCGGGAGGAACCGGACTGAATCTCACCGCCGCAGATACCGTGATTCATTTCGACCCGTGGTGGAACCCCGCCACGGAGGCCCAGGCCACCGACCGTGCCCACCGCATCGGACAGACCCGTGTGGTCAATGTGATCAAGCTCATCGCACACGATACCGTGGAAGACAAAATCCTCAGGATGCAGGCTTCAAAACGAGAACTCCTCGATGCAACTCTCGACTCCCCTTCTCTTGGCTCCCTCAATGCAGAGGATCTTGAGAGTCTGATTCAGTAACGCGAAAATGCCGAAAAAAGCCTTGAGTAACTCGAGGCCTGCATCCATCTTTGGAGTCCGCCAGAAATTTTGGGCAAACGTTACAGGTTGTTCAAAACAAGTGGTTTATATTGCCTCGTGGTGTAACGGTAGCACTGCAGATTCTGGATCTGTTTGTCATGGTTCGAATCCATGCGAGGCAGCCACTTATTGATTTTCAAGCCCGCGGCGGAACTGGATTGGCCTCCACTCGTGGCGACGATGGTAGCTTGCCTGCTCGTGCAGTGAGGTTGAAGAGAGGACCGGTGAGGTGCCTCCGGCCGCGTAGTCGTAGCGACAAAAGCTGATCTGCCAAATCGTGCCTTCGATCGGTTTGGTCGCGCCGGGAAGCGAGTCGGCGGGAAGTTCCCCGTAGATCAGCCAGCGACCCTCCTCGACCTTTGCTTGGAGCACGGCATCGTCATCCATGATAAAAAACGGGTGGAGCCCGGTGTGTCCCGCATTTTTCAGGGCCTCGGAATCCGGGAAGCGGAGTTGGAGGATTACGTTGTTTGGAGAGAGATGGTATTCAATATAGGCGGGGTCCCCGGTGAATCCGGCGAAGATCTCGAACACATCTCCAGTTCTATAAAACTGTTCATTCCGTTCGCGGGCGACGGAATTGATGTTGTCGTCTGTAAACTCCGCAAAATAAAGGAGACGGTCGTCCCGCCAGCCCAGGCGAACGCGGGCCGGGCGGAAGCTTTCATCTTTTACCGGCATCCAATGCTGGGAAAAGGTGAACTCCGTGGCACCCTCAAATGCCTTGGCGATGGAGGGCCAGTCTTTGGTATCAAAGGGCTTGAGAGGATGGCAGGCGACTGGCGCCCGGGTCGTTGCGGCAGGTGTGTTTTCAGTCATAAGAGAAATCCAGGGAGCGACTCCGGCATGGCGGGTTCCACGCGGTTCGCAAGGTCAGTCACCCTTCTTGAGCAGGTCGCGAATTTCCTCCAGGAGCACCTCGCTGCGCGGCGGAGGAGGAGGCTGGGGAGCCTCGGCGGGCTTCTGGTTATGAAGCTTGTTGATGGTTTTCACGACGGCGAAGATGCACGCGGCCACAATAAGAAATTCGATCACAGCATTGAGGAAAGACCCATAAGCGATCACCGGTGCGCCCTTTTCCTTTGCGATCGCCAGCGTGGTATAAGTTTCGCCGTTAAGAGCAACGAAGAGGTTGCTGAAGTTGACATTCGCAAGAACCAGCCCGATCGGCGGCATCACAATATCGGTCACCAGCGAGCTCACAATCTTCCCGAAGGCCGCTCCGATGATCACACCCACTGCAAGATCCATCACACTGCCCCGGGCGATAAACGCCTTGAATTCTTCAACAACTTTCATGCTTCTTTGACTACAGGGAACCCCTCCGCCGCACAAGTCCGGTGGAGAAACAGGGTTCCGGCGAGGAGGTCGGCGGCTCCCCCCGGAGAGAGATTTCTTTCGACAAACTCCGCGTGGATCCCGATGGCGCGTGGCTTCCAGTCTTTCCCCGCAATCCCGCCCGAGCCGAGAAATGCCTCAGCACGTCCGCGCGCAAAGGACGCTCCTTTAATGCCGCCGCGATGCATGAGGTTTGTATCGGAGACGGACGCAATGAGCAGAAAGAGCGTCTCGATCGCAACGGCGTCCGCCGCAAAGCCCTCATTGAGGCGGCGCTGGTAGTGGGGCAAGGCCCGCTCGAACAAAGATGGATAACCGGCCGCAGCTTCCAATC
>JBGSSC010000699.1:0-2399 GCA_041737265.1 Terrimicrobiaceae bacterium
CTGGCCAAAGATATCAACCGTATCCGGTGTCAGGTTTTAACCAAAGGGACTCTGGGCTCGCGACGCCACATCAACCTGCCAGGGGTCCGCGTAAATCTGCCTCCTCTCACCGCCAAGGATCTCGCAGACATCGAACTTGGCGTTTCGGTCGGAGTGGATTTTGTGGCACTGAGTTTCTGCCGCGGTGCGAGCGACATTCTGGAACTCCGCCGGGTTCTCGGAGAGTTGGGTAGCACGGCCCGTGTGATCGCCAAGATCGAGGACCAACATGCGGTCAAGTCGCTGCTGGAGATCATCGATGCTTCCGATGCGGTGATGGTCGCGCGGGGAGACCTCGGGATCGAGTGTCCCATGGAGGAGCTTCCCATCATTCAGCGCCGCATCGTGAAACGGTGCATCCAGCGAGGACGACAGGTGATTGTCGCCACGCATATGCTCGAATCCATGATCGAGAATCCCCTTCCCACCCGCGCGGAAATCACTGATGTGGCCAACGCGGTTTTTGAACAGGCAGACGCCATCATGCTTAGCGGCGAGACAGCCGTCGGCAAGTATCCGGCGGTCGCTGTCTCGGTGCTGGATCGCGTCGCCCGCCGGATCGAAAGAACCGGCGGACTCAACTTCGCCCAGTTTGCCGAAACCGCCACTCCCCGCCAGAAAACGGTCCGTGCAGCCATCGAGTTGGCAAATTCCGTCCAGGATTCCAAAATCATCCTGTTCACCAAGCGGGGATTCATGGCCGACCACTTCAGCCAGATGCGCCCGCTCAAGGCTCCGATCTATGCCTTTACTCCCAGTCTGGAAGTCGCTCACAGACTGGCGCTGAACTGGGGGGTCACAGCGATCGTCATGCCGTTCGATCTGCGACCCGAATACACGATTGCCGAGGCGGAAAAGCTTCTGCTCGCGCGTGGCCTCGTTTCTACCGGTGATCAGGTCATCGTGCTTACGGACGTGGTTGTCGGGCCGGAACGGTTTGATTCCGTGCAACTCCGCACGATTCTCTGATCCCAGACCGGATGGACGAGGTTGCTGCCTACGATTATATCCTGCCGGATGACCTGATTGCTGAGCGGCCTCCAGCGCAGCGTGACGGTGCGAGGATGATGGTTCTCGACCGTTCCTCAGGCTTGATATCCCACCGGTTGGTTTGTGAATTTCCCGGCTTTGTGGGCGACAATGACCTCGTTGTGATGAATGACACGCGGGTCATACGCGCGAGGCTCCTTGAACCCGGCTTGGAAGTCTTTCTTGTGGAACACCTCGCGGACCGCCGCTGGAGGTGTCTTGTGCGGCCGGGGCGAAAATTCCGTGCCGGGAGCCGTGGAATGGTCGCCGGAGCGCATTTTGTCGTCGAAGAAGTTGAGCCGGACGGTTGCAGGGTGCTTGGCTTCGATACGGAGCCGGATCACGAACACCGGGGGCACATCCCCCTCCCCCCCTACATCCGCCGCAGCGATGAACCCTCCGACTCCACCCGCTATCAAACCATCTATGCAAGACAGGATGGGTCGGTGGCAGCACCCACGGCAGGCCTCCACTTCACTCCACGGATGCTCGGGCAAATCCCTCATGCATTTCTTACGCTCCACGTGGGACTCGGAACCTTCCGCCCCGTAAAAGTAGAACGCATCAGCGAACACGCGATGCATTCCGAGCCCTATGTTATCGGGCAGGAGGCCGCAGCCGCAGTGAATCACGCACGTCGGATCATCGCCGTTGGAACAACCGTCGCCCGCGTGCTGGAGTCGCTCCCCCCAGGGCCCCTCACCGCCTGCAAAGGCTCCACCTCGATTTTCATTCATCCTCCCTACCAATTCCACAGGGTCGGAAGCCTTCTCACAAACTTCCACCTCCCCCGGTCCACACTCCTCATGTTGGTTTGCGCATTTGCCGGCCGGGAGTTCACTCTGCGGGCTTATCAGGAGGCCGTGAAGGAATGCTACCGATTTTACAGCTACGGCGATTGCATGTTGATTTTATAGGCTTCTAATCCGGCAGCGACGGAGGTAATTTCCTAACGAGTCCCTTTGCAAACACCCCAACCTTGGACCGCGGTTCCAGCCGGATTAGGATCATTTCAGCGGGTTGGGAAGCAACTTCTGAATGTCTTTGATTTTCTGGGCGGATTCCTTGTGCGCAACCAAAATCGCATCGGGAGTTTCCACTATGATGAGATCCTTTACTCCGCAGAGTGCGATCAACCGGCCGGTGGAAAGAACAATATTCTCCGTCGATTCATAAACCGCAGTAGGACCCTGCAGGCAATTGCCTGCGGAGTCGGTGCCGAGGTGCGCAGGGAGGGAAGACCAGGAACCGACATCATCCCAATCGAACTCAGCACGCAGTGCACGCACGGAGACGGCCTTCTCCAATATGGCGTAATCAACGGAGATCTT